>CAZXTD010000055.1:0-13869 GCA_964643575.1 uncultured Glaciecola sp.
GACCACTGCTATCTATCATTAAGCCCGCATATAGAAAGCCTTTATATGGAGTGCCATCATCTATCATACCTTGGACAGTCGGATTGATGACTTCTTTCATTATACGGTTAAAAATTTCTTCAGTGACAACAGGTGCTGGTGAGTATGCGCCCATGCCACCCGTATTTGGGCCTATGTCCCCGTTGTAAGCTCGTTTATGGTCTTGACTAGTCGCAAAAGGAAGAATGTTTTTACCGTCAACCATGACGATAAAACTAGCTTCTTCACCTTCTAAGAATTCTTCAATTACCACTCGACTGCCAGCGTTGCCAAATTTGTTATCACTTAGCATATCCGTAATAGCAGTAATTGCATCTTCTTCAGTAAGCGCCACTATGACACCTTTGCCGGCAGCCAAACCGTCTGCCTTGACAACAATGGGGGCTCCTTTTTGTTTAACATATTCAATAGCAGACTCAGTGTTTTCAAAAGTTGCATACTTTGCAGTCGGTATTTTGTGCCTTGCCAAAAAGTCTTTACTGAATGACTTTGAACCTTCTAGTCGCGCAGCCGCTGCATTTGGCCCAAAAACAACAAGTCCCGCTTTTTCAAACGTATCTACGATCCCTAAAACAAGCGGCTGTTCAGGACCCACTATCGTTAAATCTATATGCTTCGATTTAGCGAACTCTAGGAGTTTGTCGATATCAGTAGCGTCAATATTTACGTTTTCCAACTTTGACTCCAACTGGCTTCCAGCATTGCCAGGCGCAACATAAACAACTTCTACGTCTTGTGACTGCGCAGCCTTGAAAGCCAAAGCGTGCTCGCGTCCGCCTGCGCCGATAACTAATATATTCATAATAAACTCTTTAAGGTTTAGTTTGGACAGTCCAAAAAGCCATTATTTGGACAGTCTGATAAAATTTCAAACATTATGTTTAGTGTTTGAAATGCCTCATTCCAGTAAATACCATTGCGATATCGTGTTCGTTGGCGGCATCAATAACCTCTTGGTCTCTTACTGAGCCGCCTGGTTGAATGATAGCGGCTATACCTGCTGTACCTGCGGCATCGATACCATCTCTAAACGGAAAAAAGGCATCAGATGCCATTACGCATCCTTGTACCTCTAAACCTTCGTCTGCTGCTTTAATTCCTGCTATTTTAGCGGAATACACTCGACTCATTTGGCCAGCTCCAACGCCAACGGTGGCGCCATCTTTACAATATACAATCGCATTCGATTTTACGTATTTCGCTACTTTCCAAGTAAACAATAGGTCTTTAAGTTGCGCTTCAGTTGGTTTTTTCTTCGTGACAATTTCTAGATCATCAATCTCGACCATTCCAAAGTCACGCTCTTGAATCAATAAACCACCGTTTACCCGCTTAAGGTCAAACTCTTCTGTAAGTTGGCCCAACCAGTCGCCACAAGCCAATAATCTCACATTCTTTTTAGTTCTCAGTATTTCTTGTGCAGGTTCAGATACTTCAGGTGCAATTATGACTTCAACAAATTGTTGCTCAATAATTTGCTTCGCTGTATCTTCATCTAACGTGCGGTTAAACGCAATGATTCCACCAAAAGCAGAAGTAGGATCGGTTGTAAATGCTTTTTGATATGCGGTTTTGATGTCTGATGATATTGCTACTCCGCAAGGATTAGCATGTTTGACAATTACACACGCTGGCTCATTAAACTCTTTCACACATTCTAGCGCGGCATCAGTGTCAGCAATATTGTTAAAGGAAAGCTCCTTGCCTTGAAGTTGCTTTGCAGTCGCGACCGAAGCTTCTTGTATTTGGTTTTCAACATAAAAAGCAGCTGCTTGATGACTATTCTCACCATAGCGTAAGTCTTGTTTCTTTTGCATCTGAATATTTACTGTGCGAGGAAACTGAGTATAAGTTTCAACTGACTCATTCTTACTCTCTTGGTCAGATTGCTCAACGACAGTACCAAAATAGTTAGCAACCATTCCATCGTAATTTGAAGTGTGTTCAAAAGCTTTTACGGCAAGAGAGAAGCGCGTTGCACCACTAATACTGGCGTCTAGTGTTTTAAGCTCGTCTAGCACAGTGTTATAGTCTAATGGATCTACAACTATCGTGACGTCTTTGAAGTTTTTTGCCGCAGCGCGCACCATGGTAGGGCCGCCGATATCAATATTCTCAATCGCATTTTCTAGCGTGCAGTTAGGGTCAGAAACCGCATTCTCAAAGGGATATAAATTGACGACGACCAAATCAATCGGTGATATTTCGTGCTTTTGCATGATGTTAGCATCTATCTCGCGCCTACCTAAAATTCCACCGTGTATTTTAGGGTGCAAGGTTTTTACTCTGCCGTCCATTATTTCTGGATGACCTGTATGTTCACTAACGTCTTTTATCTCGAGACCCTCTTTTCTTAATAAAGAGGCAGTGCCGCCGGTAGAGAGAATTTCAACACCCATATCGCTTAGCGTTTTTGCTAACTCGACGATTCCGTTTTTATCAGAAACACTTAATAAAGCGCGTGTAATTTTAGTATTGTTTGGCATGTTCAACTCGATTTATTGATGAAATATTTGGACTGTCCAGCTAGTTTCATTTCCAAGCAATTAGCGAAATGAATTGTAATGCGTAAATTCGGACTGTCCAAACTGAAAGTTTAACAAAAAAAAGAGCGCTTTAAGACGCTCTTTTTAAATCTAGGGATAACTAGCCTAGGCCATATTGCTTTAACTTCTTGCGAAGTGTACCGCGGTTGATGCCCATAAGGTTTGCCGCTCGAGTTTGGTTACCTCGAGTATAAGTCATGACTTCTTCCAATAATGGTGCTTCAATTTCAGCCAAGACTAACTCATATAAGTTGTCGATGTCTTGATTGTTTAACTCTTTAAGGTACTTATTTACTGCTTGTTTCACTGACGAGCGCAATGGTTTTTGCGCTTGTGTTTGCGAAGGGGTAGTTACTGTTGTTGTAAAAGGTGATGTTAGATTTTGATCGAACATAAATATGACTGCTCTCTTTAGTTATTTCATGAAGCTAAGCCGCACTTTCAGAGCCCTGTTGGCTCTGTAATGACAGCAATGAAAAAAAATTCTCTAGCGCTTGTATTTGCAAGTCGCCATCGTCTATTGTGTTGAATTCTCGACGAAATTCCTTGTTAATATCGTACGAGCCTATATACCACCCAACATGTTTGCGCGCGATTCGCGTGCCCATGTGTGTGCCATATAATTCATGTATTTCTTGTACATGTTTGACCGAGACATTTGCGAGCTCGCTAGGCGAAGGTTTCGCTAAATATTCACCGGTGTCCAGAAAATGCTCAATTTGCCTAAAAATCCAAGGATTCCCCTGTGCAGCTCTTCCGATCATCACACCGTCCGCCCCCGTATAGTCGAGAACATATTTTGCTTGACTAGCGCTGCAAATGTCTCCATTTGCAACGACTGGAATACTCACGCATTGCTTAATAGCTTTAATTGTGTCGTATTCGGCTTGGCCTTTGAACATACATGTACGCGTGCGACCATGCACAGCTAACGATTGAATACCCGACTTCTCAGCTATTTTCGCTATCTCCACACCATTTCGATGCGTTTCGTCCCATCCCGTGCGAATTTTTAGTGTCACTGGTACATCAACGGCTTGTACAACTGCATCAAGTATTTTTGAAACCAAAGCAGGGTCTTGCAACAATGCCGAACCTGCTAGTTTTTTGTTTACTTTTTTAGCTGGGCAACCCATATTGATGTCGACGATTTCAGCGCCGCGATCCACATTAAATTTTGCAGCATCAGCCATCAAAAGAGGCTCGCTACCCGCAATTTGGACAGAACGCACGCCAGATTCACCTTCGTGATTCATGCGATGCATCGATTTTGCGGTCTTCCATACCTTTGGGTTTGATGACAACATTTCAGAAACAACTAAACCCGCCCCCATCTCAGCACACAAACGTCTGAACGGACGGTCAGTTACTCCTGCCATAGGTGCAAGTATCAAATTGTTTTTTAATTTGTACGGACCTATTTGCATTTGCCTCAAACACCATTAATGAAAAGCCGTGTCCCAAACGGGCCGCGTATATTACTCACTTTTATTGTGTTTGGGAAGGTTATTTTTTAAACAAAAAGTAAATATTGGGCTTGACTTAGTTAGAGAATTTTGTAGCGCTTAGTCTTGCCCATTCACCATCTATAATGGGTGAGTCAAAGGTAAATTGGGCGTTGTAATGCGCTTCTACAGAATCGCTTTGTTCTTCTAATATGCCTGACATGAGCAGCTTTCCGCCAACTTTACAATAATCCGAAATGACGTCGCATAATTCTTTTAATGGTGCAGCTAAAATGTTCGCTAGTACAATATCGGCTTCTAAAGTGGGTTGATCTTCCGGTAAGTAGACTTCGAGATTTTTTTCAACGCCGTTTCGCAAGGCGTTTTCTTTCGTGGCAAGCAAAGCTTGAGGGTCAATATCGATAGCGATGACTTTTTTTGCTCCAAGTTTCAGGCTCGCAATAGCCAAAATACCTGAGCCACAGCCAAAATCAACGACGATTTTGTTTTTCATGTCGGAGGCGTCTAGCCACTTTAGGCAAAGTGAGGTAGTTGGATGTGTTCCGGTTCCAAAAGCAAGCCCAGGATCGAGCAAGATGTTAACCGCGCTAGGCTCCGGTACATCACACCAGCTCGGGCAAATCCACACCCTTTCACCAAATCGCATCGGGTGAAAGGTATCCATCCATTCTCGTTCCCAGTCTTTGTCTTCTAGCTGATCCAATACAATTTCGATTTCATCGTTGAAACTTTTGCGAACCAAACCTATTAGGTTTTGTAAATCATTGTCAGCATCAAATAAACCAATTACTTGAGTATCCGGCCACAACAAGACCTCTCCGGGCTTCGGCTCATACATCGGCGTGTCTTTAGCATCTACAAATGTGACGGCCTGCGCATCGTTTTCACTTAATAAGTCGCCGACTGCTTCTGCGTCATGCGATTCAACGTTTATTTTGAGTTGTTGCCACGCCATTTAAGTACCTTTTATTGCATTGATGAAATGAAGAAAAAGAAAGCGATAATTAGCGGGGTGACTTTGGGCTTGTCATGCGTGATTTCTAAGTCTCTTTAGCTTTGATTTCTTCAATTTGTTTCCAAATACCTTCAGCTTCAGCTGTTAGCATTGAATATGTTTTTATATCACCTTTTCGTTGAGCGTGCATAGCTTGCTCTAATTTTGTGTCATATGTTTTACGAAGTTTTTTAGTGGGGTCAGACTTGAATAATCCAAACATGGCATGTCCTTAACGGTTTAATAGAGCTTCTATATACGTCTTAAGTGGACTTTTGATTACTTTAACATTGCTTGAATTAGTAATGATTTGCGAATTTCGGACCAATTCCAACATTCCAAGGTAGTCTGTTTTGTGTGAGTCAGGAAGTTGATTTATTAATTCTATTAAATCAATAGAGTCAATCGCCTGTTTGCGCTTTTTGGCCTCTCTTTTAATGTAGGTCTGCCACTCAAACTGATAACTTCCAAATAAGCGCTCCGGAAAACTAGTTAAATCCGCGATATCTTGACTTAAATTTACAATATCTGACGGGTCATCAAGCATGTACCTGAGAGTAAATAAGGTTTCAATATCGTTTAAATCTACTTTTTCGCTCATTTGCATATTTATTTATTGGACTGTCCAATTGATATAAATCGAAGACTCTTTTGGTTTACTTGGTTCTAATTTATTGATTTAGAAACTGAATTCTCTATCAATTAAAGTTTACAAATTATACAGATCAAAGATGTTGGAGCACAGGAGTCAGGGTCTTAAGCGCATGATTTATATAATAAAAAAATGGACTGTCCAATTAAGAGGGATTTCGAGGTAAAAAAAAGCTCCTCAAAGAGGAGCTTACCAGTACTAAACTCTTAAAAAATTCAGTCTTCTTTTTCTAGCTTTTTCTCGAGGTAGTGGATATTCGTACCACCGTTGAAAAAGTTTTCATCTTTTAATATACGTTGTTGAAGAGGGACGTTGGTTTTAATGCCATCTACTACAAGTTCGTTAAGCGAATGGCGCATTCTTGCGATAGCTTCGTCGCGGCTTTCGCCAAAGGTAATTAACTTCCCTATCATCGAATCGTAATAGGGGGGAACTGTATAGCCTGAGTAAATGTGCGACTCCCATCGTACTCCAAGCCCGCCGGGTGCGTGAAACATTTGTATCTTGCCAGGGCTAGGAATGAAGGTTACAGGGTCTTCTGCATTAATACGGCATTCAATAGCGTGGCCTTGCACTTTGATTTGAGATTGTTCGATTGAGAGGGGTTGTCCTGCAGCAATGCGCAATTGCTCTTTGATTAAATCTACGCCGGTTACCATTTCGGTAACGGGGTGTTCAACTTGAATACGGGTATTCATTTCGATGAAATAAAACTCACCGTTCTCGTACAAAAACTCAAAAGTACCGGCGCCGCGGTAATTGATTTCAATGCATGCACGGCGGCATCGCTCACCGATTTTTGCTCGCATCGAATCAGAGATACCAGGTGCGGGTGCTTCTTCAACTACTTTTTGGTGACGGCGTTGCATAGAACAATCACGTTCACCTAAATGCACCGCATTGCCTTGGCCATCTGCCAGCACTTGAATCTCAATATGTCGAGGGTTTTCAAGGTACTTTTCCATGTAGACGATATCGTTGTTGAACGCCGCGCCCGCTTCCTGCTTGGTTGCACGAATTGAATTATCAAGTTCTTCTTCGCTGCGCACAACCCGCATGCCTCGACCGCCACCACCACCGGCTGCTTTGACTATCATCGGATAACCGATGCGTTTAGCAATCGATTTATTTTTCTCTAAATCGTCGCCCAATGGGCCGTCAGAGCCTGGTACACAAGGCACGCCTGCTTTTCGCATTGCGGCGATCGCAGATACTTTATCGCCCATTAAATTGATAGTTTCTGCACGAGGACCAATAAAAACAAACCCGCTTTTTTCAACAGCTTCGGCAAAATCAGCGTTTTCAGATAAAAAGCCATAGCCAGGATGAATAGCAATAGCGTTAGTCACTTCCGCCGCGGCAATTATCCTTGGAATATTTAAGTAGCTCTCGTTAGCAGGTGCATTGCCAATACAAATAGATTCGTCGGCCAACAATACGTGTTTTAGATTGCGGTCGGCAACCGAGTGAGCGGCAACCGTTTTAATGCCTAACTCTTTGCATGCGCGGAGTATCCGAAGGGCAATCTCGCCCCGGTTCGCGATAAGTACTTTATCCAACATAAGAGCGCCCTTATTCGATTACGAAAAGTGGCTGGTCAAATTCCACCGCTTCTTGATTCTCTACTAAAATTTCACGTACTACGCCGTCTTTATCGCATTCGATTTGGTTCATCATTTTCATTGCTTCGATAATGCACAAAGTGTCGCCAACCCGCACTTTTTGGCCTACTTCTACAAAGGCTTTAGATTCAGGAGAGGATGAACGATAGAATGTCCCAACCATTGGAGACTTAAGTGTATGGCCAGTTGCAACTGGAGGCGTTTCAACGCTCGCTGATGCCGGTGCTGGCGCTGTAGTAACCGGCGCTGGCGCAGCCTGCATCATTTGCGGAGCGTAAGCCACCTGAGCATTACCGCCGCCACGATGAATGCGAACAGACTCTTCACCTTCAGTAATCTCTAACTCAGAAATTCCTGACTCTTCTACTAACTCAATGAGCTTCTTTATTTTTCGAATGTCCATTATATGTGCCTTAACTGAAATATTTTTTAATTATAAGTGTATGTAAAAACCTGTTTGTGCCTTAAAAAGTCATAAACAAAACTTTGTTATTGAGCTTGCTTTATTAGCGAGCGCAAAGCGTATTCATAGCCATCAATTCCCATACCAACAATGGTTCCTTGAGCAATGTCTGAAAAGTACGAGTGTTGTCTAAACGCTTCCCGTTTGTGTACATTCGAAATATGTACTTCTACAAAAGGGATATGTACGCCAAGCAATGCATCTCTCAGCGCAATACTTGTGTGGGTAAATGCGCCAGGATTAAACACAATCCCTTGCACTTTTTTTTGCGATTCATGAATTTTGTCAATCAACAAGTGCTCAGCATTCGATTGGAAAGCACTTAGCCTTGCGCCATGCTCAGCTGCTATGCCATCGAGTGTTCGCTCAATATCTTTTAGCGTTGTTGCGCCATAAACATCAGGCTCTCTGGTGCCTAATAAATTAAGGTTTGGACCATTTAAAAGTAAAATGTGCATCAAAATCACGCGTTTTAGTTGTTATTTGTCATAATTCTGTCGCTAACGTTCACATTTGTCAAAAATAAACGTCTAAACAGCCTCTTTTGATGAAGTATCTAAAATAACACAGGTTGACGTCAGTAATCAGCAAATTACTGGTCTAATCAGCGAAGTTCGAGGTATTTTGCTATGTGAAGGCGTTATTAAGAAGCTCTAGGAAAATGACAAAGACGTGTATCTGTTCTAACAATATTGATACGTATCGACAATTGCACATAAATATTGAATAAAAATGCCCAAAAAGGTCTGCGATTTTTTTGTTAAATGCCGATACATAAACGGTAGAAACAGTATTAGTGTAATTAGGAAGGGTTCATTATCAAGTCTCTCAATGCCTACGAAACCCAGTATCGTAATAGACTGTCCAGCATGATTAAGGTTTGGGGAAGTTACCGTAAAACAAAAGACACATCGCAACTAAAAACCTTTAGTAGCCAGTGTACTGAAGTTGCTCATGAAATTGCGACCTTTCCTTTATTTGCTTTGCAACAAGTTATTTCTAGCATTCTAAAGGCATCTAACAAGCAAATAAAACAACAAAAAGACACCAAAGAATTTATTAAAGAAGTTGACTGGTTAATGAATCAACTGATTCGTGGACAGTCCGAACAAAATGATATTTTTTTACAGCATGGGTCCTCTGCCGACCATGAAGACCTATTAGCAAGCGAGTTAGGTAAGCATGCTTCGCGACTAAATAGACTAAACAAACCTCATGTCGCGATTATCGATGATCAACAATCAATTGGACAAAGCTTATGTGCAACTCTGCAAGACTTTGCTCTAAATGCCTCGTATTTTAGCAGCGTTGCAGAATTTGAGGCTTCTTCTAGTTTTGCAGCAACTGACCTTGTTTTGCTCGATATTGTGATGCCAGGTATTAGCGAAACCGAAGTATTCGATTTTGCAAAGCGGCTAGTGAGCAAAGGAATAAAAGTCATTTCTTGCTCGAGTAAATTTACCTTTGAGACGCGTTTGCTAGCAGTGCGAGCTTCGGTCTCGGATTATGTGGTTAAACCTGTTAATACATATGTCCTGGTCGAAAAAATTGGACGCGCGCTAAAGCTTCAGTCAACACGCAAACACAATTTGGTTATTGTTGATGACCAAGAAACCATGGGCACATTTTATAAAACGGTGCTTGAACAAATGGGGTGCGAAGTTACGTTTTTTGAATCTGCACATGCGCTATTTAAATCATTAGATGACCTCAATCCTGATATGTTTTTGTTAGATATGATGATGCCAGATGTTGACGGCTTAGAAGTCGCAAAGATGCTTCGCCAAGAGCATAAATTCGATTTCGCGCCCATCTTGTTTTTAACTGCCGACGAACAAGTCGAAAATCGCATTGCGGCAATAGACGCTGGAGCGGATGATGTGATAAATAAAGTGTCATCTATTAACACTATTACCAGCCAAGTTATGACACGCCTAAACCGAGCATCACAGGTTAGAGCCTTTGTGGCGAAAGACCCGCTAACGGGAGTGCTTAATCACGGTCAAATTGTAGAAAGTGCTAACCAAGCCTTGCGTTCTTCTAAGCGCCGAAAAACTTGCTCAGCCATTGCCGTGATTGATGTTGATTTATTTAAAAAAGTCAATGACACCTACGGACATATTGCCGGTGACAAAGTATTAAGCGCTTTAGGTCAGCTAATGTCTAATTCAATCAGAGAAACTGACAAAGTAGGGCGTTACGGCGGTGAAGAATTTGTCATCGTATTTGACGAGTGCACAGTGGATGATGCGGCTAAAAAAGTACAGATGATTAAAGAGATTTTCAGCAATATGCAGTTTGCACACAACAAAACGCACTTTACTGTGAGTTTCAGTGCTGGGCTCGTAAATTTAAATGATTATGAAAATGTACAAACGGCAGTTAGCTTTGCTGATAAAGCCTTGTATCGCGCCAAACAAGAAGGCCGAAATAAAGTATTAATGTATCGCAAAAGTAGTAAATAGTGCTTCAAAAACATCGCGTCAAAGCTAAAACGTCAAAGCCAAGACCATTCCCCTACAAACGCGTACCACCACCTTTTTGCTCAACCGCTTTACTTAAAGCTTTACTCATCTTATCGAGAGGGATAATGTGTTTAGTTGCCCCTAGCTCTAACGCAGCGCGCGGCATACCATAAACGACACAACTTGCTTCATCTTGTGCCATGGTAATTGCGCCAGCTTCACGCAAGGCCAATAATCCTTTTGCACCATCTTTTCCCATACCGGTAAGAATGGTTGCAATTGTATTTTTGCCAACGACTTTTGCCAAAGATTCAAACATGACGTCTACCGCAGGTTTGTGACCACTTACTAAAGGCCCATCGTTTAATTTTATGCGATAGTCTGCGCCACTTCGAATAATTTGCATATGTTTATCCCCGGGGGCGATGTAAGCATTACCCGGCAATATACGCTCACCATCGCGAGCTTCGTGCACACTGATTCGACATAGGTTATTTAAGCGCTCGGCAAAAGACTTAGTAAAATTGGGCGGCATATGTTGCGTAATAACCGTTGCCGGAAAGGCCGGTGATAATTGTTCTAATACTTGACGAATTGCTTCGGTACCGCCCGTTGAAGCGCCTATACCGACAATAGTTTCGGTGCCCGAGTATTGTACAGGAATCGCTTTTACTTCACTTGCTGCTTTACTGCGAGCGCGAGGCTTGGTTTTAGCGGCGACTCTGATTTTTTCGACTATTTCTTGTTGATACTCACCAATGCCTCTTGCCACATCAAGTTTAGGTTTGGCAATAAAATCAATCGCCCCTAACTCCAGTGAACGAATAGTGGCATCTGCGCCTTTTTCTGTCAGCGTCGAAATCATAATAACAGGCGTAGGGCGCGCTTTCATGAGTTTGTCTAAAAAGGTGAGGCCATCCACTTTTGGCATTTCGATATCAAGCGTGATGACGTCTGGTTTTAGTTGCATCACCATTTCTTTTGCCACATAGGCGTCGGGTGCGGCGCCAACTAGTTCCATATCTGGCGTTTGTTTAATAATTTCGGCGAGAAGGCTTCTGATAAGAGCCGAGTCGTCTACAACGAGCACTTTAATCGTCATTCTTATTTGCTCCTAGTCAAACAAGTCAACATCACCTGCAGCAGGTGTTTGATTAACTTTGACACGGTATTCGCTTTCGCGGTCGATAATAGTAGTGTTATGCATTGCTTTAAGCTTTCGCACTTTGACTTCACCGGTAAGCGGGAAAAAGTAGACTTTACGCGGGTATTCTCCAAGTAAGTCTTCAGCTAACACGGTCATGTTTTCTGCCGCTAGGTATTCTTTAACAAAGCTTGCGTTTTGTTCACCTACGCTGTTCATTCTGAGTTGTTTAAGCACATTGCCGCCACCAAATACTTTCGCTTCTAAGCGATGCTTAGCGGCGCCTAGTTTCATAAGATGGTTAACCAACACTTCCATGGCATACACGCCATAGCGCGCTGACTCAGAGTTAAAGTTAAGTTCGTCTTTGTTAGCGGGTAATAAGAAATGGTTCATGCCTGCTACTCTAGTAATAGGGTCGCGCAAGCAAACCGACACACAAGAGCCTAACACCGTCACTATCGTGGTACTTTCGTCTGTTGCGAAATATTCGCCAGGTAAAATTTTAACGGCTTCGGTATTAAAGTTCTTATCGAAGTAGCGGTTACTCGCTAAATGCTCTGTGAAGTATGCACTCACGCTGATTACCTTTTAGGTTTATAAATTGTTTTACCAAGCGGTTTGAGAAGCGAGTTTACATGTCCAAAGTTTTCCGAATGCCCAGCAAAGTACAATCCGTCGGGGTTCATTTGCTCTACAATTTTGGCCACTATGTCCATCTGGGTTTCTTTATCAAAATAAATCATGACGTTACGGCAAAATACAATGTCGATGTTTTTGGGCAAATCCCAATGGCTGTCCATCAAGTTGATTCGCTTAAACTCAACAAGTTTACGTAATTCTGGGACAACCTTGGCAAAGCCTGAATTAGCCCCCTTACCACGATGGAAATAGCGCTTCTTCATGCTGGTTTCCATATTGTCGAGTTGCTCTATTCGGTATACGCCTTTGCTTGCGGTGGCTAATACATTGGAGTCGATGTCTGAGGCGATGATTTTAACCGGCACATCAAACTTACCTAAAGCATCTACCACTGTAATGGCCAATGAATACGGCTCCTCGCCAGTAGACGATGCCGCACACCAGATAGTAAGTGACCCTTTATGCTTAGCTATATGGCTAGCAAGCTCATCAAAATGATGTTGCTCTCTAAAAAAAGAAGTCAGATTTGTAGTGAGCGCATTGACAAAGTGCTCATGTTCGCTTTCGGTTTTATCCACATAGCGTAAATAATCTGCAAAGCTATTCATTTTTAAATGGCGTATGCGCCGCGTTAACCGGCTATATACCATCGAATCTTTGCTGTCGGCTAAGTTAATGCCCGCAATATTCTTGAGTCGCTTTCGGACTGCCTCAAAATCGGCAGACACAAAAGCGAATTCCTTTTCAGACACAGTGCGCGTGGCCATCAGTTAAAAGCTTTCCCATTCGTCTTCTTCAGATGCTGCTGGCGAAGGTGCTGTGTAGCTAGCACTGGTTCTTGGCTTAGCACTATTGCCAGAGCTTACAGAACTCACCGATGGTAGTTCATCAAACTGCTGCGAGAGCAGGTCAGGTGCTTTTGCACTCATGCTTTGCGTAGAAGATACCGCATCACCTTCATTCAGTTTAAAACTACCAACACGCGTATTTAGGTCAGAAGCTTGCGTACGCATGCTTTCTGCTGCCGCTGCCGCTTCCTCTACTAAGGCCGCATTTTGTTGAGTCATTTCGTCCATTTGTGTAACGGCTTTACTGACTTCATCAATACCACTTGCTTGCTCAGCAGACGCTGCTGCAATCTCGCTCATAATGTCGTTAACACGCTGAATCGCGACTACAATTTCTTGCATGGTGTCGCCCGACTGGCTTACCAATTCGTTACCGCTTTCCACTTTAGACACTGAGTCAGAAATCAAGTCTTTGATATCTTTTGCAGCATTTGCAGAACGTTGCGCAAGAGTACGAACCTCAGACGCCACTACCGCAAAGCCTCGACCTTGCTCACCGGCTCTTGCTGCTTCTACCGCGGCATTAAGTGCCAATATGTTGGTTTGGAAGGCGATTCCGTCAATCACGCCAATGATGTCAGATATCTTATTAGACGAGTCGTTGATTGAGGCCATGGTGGTCACAACTTGCTGAATTAAATCACCACCATTGCCTGCTACTTGCGATGCTTGAGATGCAAGGCCATTTGCTTGGTTAGCATTCTCTGCGTTTAAGCGAACAGTGCTGGTTAACTCTTCCATACTCGAAGCGGTTTCCTCAAGGCTAGATGCTTGTTGTTAAGTACGGCTTGAGAGGTCTGAGTTACCCGTAGCGATTTCAGAAGACGCAGTATTAATAGTCTCTACTGCTTGGTAAATAGACCCGATAGTGCCAGACATCTCTCCGACGAACTGGTTTATGGCATCGCCTAATACTTGAAACTCGCCTTCAAATTGTTCATCAAGTTCAGCAGTTAAATCACCACCCGATAAGCGGGTCATCACGTCA
>CAZXTD010000055.1:13879-25103 GCA_964643575.1 uncultured Glaciecola sp.
TTGTTGCTCGGTGCGTGTTGATAAGTCTGAGTTACCCTGTGCAATTTCAGAAGACGCATTATTGATTGTGTCGCTTGCCTCGCGAATTTTGCTGATCATGTTAGCAAGGTTTTCTGAAGTAGTATTGCAGTACTCTTTAAGGTCGTTAAATGTGCCTTGGTAGTTACTTGTCACTCGTTTTGTTAAGTCACCCTCACTCAAGGCTAGCAGCACGTTACTTACTTCGTTAAGACCACCTTCGGTTGTTTTCACCAACTGGTTAAGCCCTTGTGCAAGCGTTAGCATAAAGTCTTCTTTATCTTGCTCATCAATGCGCTGAGTAAAGTCACCCGCAAGGCTAGCTTCGACCATTCTGGCAATTTCTTTTTCAGCTGAAATTTCTTTTGTTCTGTCTAACCATTCAACTACAGTGCCGATGCGCTCTCCTGCACCATCGCTAATTGGGTTAGCTGTTAATCTAAAGTTTTGTGTACCCACTTTAATTTCGGCAACAAACTTCTCGCTTAAACGCTCAAGTAATGCTTTTTGATGACTCGGGTCTTTATGGAATATATCCATGTTTTTACCAATGATATCCGACGCATTAAAGTGAGGTAGCTCTTTACGTAACTCCGCTTCGTTTCTTTTCAGCATCTCTTGAACAGAACGGTTCATATATAGGATTTCACGGTCTGCGTTGGCAATCATCACGTTAGTTGATGCTGAATCGAGTGCTTCAAGAATACGTTTGACTCTACGTTCTTCCTCGAATATCTCCGTCATGTCGACCCATTCAACTGAGTTACCAAGGTCGTTTCCATTTTCATCACGAATTGGGTTAATGTTGAGTTTAAATGAATAGCCACCCAAATCTAAACGAGCTTCGTGGGTGCTTTGAAGTTGATCTAGTACCTTGTGCTGATGCGCTGGGTTATGGTGGAAGCTATCGATACGTGTACCAATTAAAGTTTCAACATTAAACTGCGGTAAGTCTTTGCGAATGTTTGGCTCAGTGCGTTTAAGTAACTGATAAACCGCATCATTCATGTAAACAATTTCACGGTCTGAGTTAGACATCATGAAACAGGTTGAGCTGTTGTCTAAGGCCTGTTTGACTTTTGAGGCTTCGATGGCCACTTCAGCTGAGGCTTGCAGCTGAATATTGAGGTTTGCAAGCTCTGCCTCCAAAATACCCATTTCGTCTTTACGGTCGGTGACAAATTCCAAGTCATGGTTACCGCTTGATATTTCGTTAAAGCTGTTGATGAGTTTATTGCTAGATGCTTTAAGCGAACGCACAATAAGGAACCCAATCGCGGCACTCACCAATAGTATAAAACCAATAAGTGTAAGCGTAGACATACGCTCTTTGGCAAGGCCTTGAGCGCGTTCCTCGATTATTTCAGTTAAAACAACTACGCTTCTATCACTCGTTTCGTATAAGTTGCCGATAACGTTTGAGTAATCAGTAAAGAAATTGCGTGATGAGTAAGAAGGTATTGTTTTATTCAGGATTTCTGAATCGACCAGCTGACTTAACTCGTCGATTTTAGATTTAACTTCCTGCGCCGTTCTTGCTGCGCTGTCAAAACGATTGTCTGTCTGCGCCGCAATTTTCATATTGTGGGCAAAGTCTTGTAGCGGGGCAGTAATGCTATTAAGGTAACCTCTAATCGCCGCTTTTTGCGATGCGGTAATTTCCTCAGAAGCAAGCGCACTCGCACCCGAGCCTCTCACCTTACCCAATGAATCAGACAAACGCGGTAGGTTTTTGAAGGTCGCGATAATCGCATGATAGCTGGCGGCAGCTGGGTCATAGCTGAGTAAGAAGTGATTCGATATCTGTTCGAGCAGTAAGTCAGCTTCAACAATCATTGATGAGTGCTCAACAAATGAGGCGCGAGAAGTCACTCGCTGACTCGCTACATTGCTTTTAGCGTTGTTCCACAATGAGCTTATTCTATTTAATTCAGAAGGCAAGCTGCTATCAGGTGCGCGTTCTCGCAAAATTGATTGTACGCGCCCAATTTGCTCGTCAACCTCTCTGGCTTTGCCGCTCACAGCGCCAGCTAAACTCGCGTCGCCTGCTAAGTAGCTCGCCGACATGCCACGATGCTCTGCCATGACTTTTTTCAGCTTAACGACCATTGCAGCAGGCTGAATACCTTGCAGTTCTATTTCAGAAGAAGACTGGGTATCGACCGACAACTGAGTGTAGTTGTATGTGGGTAAAGATAGCGCTGCTATTGCCAGTATACCAATAAAGCCCATTTTGATGGGTAAATTGATGTTGTCAAACACGTTCAAAATTTTCATGTTACTCTTGCTCCGCTTTTAAGCTAGCGTCTAATAAACCCAATTCGTCACTCGAAATAAGCTTTTGGATGTTCACTAAGATAATCATTTGTTCGTTGATTGAGGTGAGCCCGTGTAAATAAGCGCTATCAAAAGCCACGCCAAATTCAGGCGGTGCTTTTATTTCTGATTCGCTGACTTTAATCACATCGCTCACTTCATCCACCACAATGCCCACGATGCGTTCGCCTACCATCAGCATAATAACGATAGTAAATTCGTCGTAAGTGGCTTCACCCACGTTAAATTTAAGGCGTAAATCGACAATGGGCACGATGTCGCCACGCAAATTAAGCACACCTTTAAGATATGCTGGCGCATTAGCGATTTTTGTCACTTCTTCATAGCCGCGTATTTCTTTTACGGTCATAATGTCCAGGGCATAGTTTTCGTCACCTAGTACAAAGGTTAAAAACTCATGCTGAGCTTCGTTATTGGTATGCTGGTCGTTTGCTGTCGACTTCGCCCTATTAGTGGATATTTGTGCGCTAGCTTGCAAGGGACACCTCCTGCGGTGTAAGCGTATTAACGTCTGCGGCAATTGACTCGACATCCAAAATCATCGCCACACTGCCATCGCCCATAATGGTTGCACCTGCAACCCCTGGGACACGTTTATAATGTTGTTCAAGACTTTTGATTACCACTTGTTGTTGACCGGCTAGCGCATCGACTAAAATACCGAAGCGTTTGCGACTGGTTTCTACAAGCACGACAATGGCTTGGGTAGGTTCGGTTAAGGCGTTATCAATACCCATCATCTGATACAGATTCACCAGCGGCCAATATTCGCCGCGTACCCACAACAAGTGATCGTTTTGTAAGGTTTTGAGCTGATCAGCAGTTGGCTGCATCGACTCAATAATATTGGTTAATGGCACCACAAACGTTTGGTCTGCTACCGATACACACATGCCATCAACAATCGCTAAGGTAAGCGGCAAGCGTATTCTAAATACACTGCCTTCACCTGCGTTGCTTTCAATTTCAACCACGCCGCCAATCGACTCAATGTTTCGGCGAACAACGTCCATTCCTACGCCGCGTCCAGACACATCGGTAACCGCCTCTGCGGTAGAAAAACCCGCTTCAAAAATGAGCGGCCATACTTTTTCGTCGGGCATATCTGGGCTAACATCGAGGCCGTTAGCCATCGCTTTGTCTAAAATACGCTCGCGGTTTAGGCCTGCGCCATCGTCGGTGATGGTAATAATGATACTGCCGCCGCGCTGTTCAGCACCGAGTATTACCGTGCCTTTTTTCTGCTTGCCAGCGGCTTCACGCGCTGCCGGCATTTCTATGCCGTGGTCAATACTGTTGCGGATTAAATGGGTGAGCGGGTCGACAAGTTTTTCGATTAAACCTTTGTCAATTTCGGTTGCGCCGCCTACAATCACCAAATCAACTTGTTTCTCAAGCTTGTCTGCTAGGTCGCGTACCACTCTTGGAAAACGGTTAAAAGCAAACGACATGGGTAACATCCGCATCGACATTACCGCTTCTTGTATTTCGCGAATGTTGCGAGAGAGCTCGTTGATCGCGCCATCAAGCTGCTCTTCGGTTTCGCCATGCACGTCTTTGCCTACAATCTTGATCATCGATTGGGTGATAACAAGTTCACCCACTAGGTTGACTAGAGAATCAATTTTTAAAGTATCAACACGAATCGAGCCTGACTCTTTTGTTTCAGATTTAGCTTTAGGTTTGGCTTTCGCGCTGGCTTTTTTAGCTACAGGGCTTAACTTGGTTTTTGTCTCGCTTGGCGCAGCTGCTTGCACAGCAGGTGCCTTGGTTTCTGCAGGCGTTTGCTCAGCCTTTGATGTCCCAAGGTCATTTTCGTTGCTCGGCGCAGAGTTATCAGCTACTGCCTGAGTCGGCACATTATTATCTGTTGTTGCCTTAATTGGTTCATCATCAAAAAAGCCAAAACAATCATCATCGACATCGGCAACTATATTGCCTAAATTTTGTTCTGACTGGGGTTGATCTTGTTCTGCTTGAGCAGCGAGGGCCGCTTGTCTTTCATCTTCGTCTGCGTATATGCCGTAGCTTTTGTCTTCTTTTTCGACAGCCTCTACACTTTCAAAAAATCCAAATTCTTCGCTTTCAGTTTCGGTAATTGGATTTGCGTATAAGCCAAAGCCCTCATCTTCCTCTTTTGATGCATCAGCCGAAGTCTCATCAGCTTCGCCTTTCAACAGGGCTTCGAGTTCTTTTGTGCCTTTTTCTATGGCTTCCCAATCAATCTCTTCTTCGTTTTGATAGCATTCTAGGATTTGCTTGAGCGTGTCCACCGTTACCAATAACTGGTCAACAATGGTTTTTGTCATGTCTATTTCGTATTTACGCGCCAGGTCAAGGATGTTTTCCATGACATGAGTAAGGCCAGTAAGCGCGTCAAACCCAAAAACACCGCTGCCTCCCTTAATAGAATGCGCGGCTCTAAAAATGCTATTTAGTTCTTCAATGTCGGGCTCATCTAAAGAAAGCTCCATCAATAGATGTTCCATTTCTTCTAGATGTTCTTGGCTTTCTTCAAAAAAAACGCCATAGAATTGACTCATATCCACAGACATTGTGTTTTCCCCTTATGCGTTATCAGAATGTTGACGTTTGTTCGCTACCGTAAATCCGAATGTACGCTGTGTTTGAGACACAGCGACTATCCCAATACTTTGGCGGCCACCGTCAGCAACTTCTGAGGATCAAATGGTTTAACCATCCAGCCTGTCGCACCAGCCGCTCGCCCTTGGGCTTTCATGCTGTCGCTCGCTTCGGTGGTTAACACAACAATGGGGGTGCGCGCATAGCTTGCTAAATTACGTAGCGACTTAATGAGCGTTAACCCGTCCATGCGCGGCATGTTTTGGTCAGTAATGACAAAGTCATACTGCATGCGTTTACATAGGTCTAAAGCCGCTTGTCCGTCTTCTGCCGTGGTCACTTGATAGGCTGCTGACTTCAAGGTGACTTGTACCATTTGACGGATAGATGGTGAATCATCTACAACCAATATGTGCTTATTCATCGATTAAATTTCCCGCTTTAATTGAACTGATGTGTAATTGCCAGGAGGCTCAACATCTACCTGTTTACAAAGTTTGTTAATGAGTGGCATGCCCCGACCTGAAAGTGCTCCGTCGTTCATTTCACTCGATGATTTGAAATCGTAACCCCTACCTGAATCTTTGATGGTAAATGCCATTTCTTCCGTTTTCGGGTCGTACTCAAAAGACATATCTAGTTTGTCTTCATCTTTCATGTTCGCTAAACGTTCTTCTTTGAGTTCGATGTACTCCGCAAATCCTGCGAAGTCGTTTTTAAGTTTTGAATCTAGGTCTAAAATGCCGTGGTCGAGCGCGTTACTGATTAACTCTGCGAAAACCGTAAAGGCCTTTTGTCTTAAATCGCCTACAACATCAACGCTTCTCATTAAACCGTCAAAAGCGCCAACAATATCCGTTGCGGCAATTAAACTACCTTCGAGTGAGATTGAAGCAATAATCTTGCCAGACTTTTTGTTGTCGAGTGTTTTGTCTTCATGCAAATGTTTGTCCATGAGGGCATCAATTTGAAGATCGCATATAGAAAGGTCGTCTTGTAACTCACCCATTTCGTTAAATACGGTAAAGTGGTTTACCATTCTGCTAAGTAGAGGCTCTTTCGAGTCCCACAGACTTAAAATTTCCATTGCTCGGTCCATACCAAACTCTTCGCCGAACAAGTTCTGTTGTTCTATTAAGCCATCGCTGAAAAAAAATAAATTGCGCATGGGATGAGTTTCTAAAGTAATCATTCCAGGATCGAAATCATCGGGCTCCATAATGCCGAGTGCCATTGATGTAGATGGTAAGCGCTCTAGCGTTTTATCGTGTTTAACGATCACGATATCGGGCATACCACCGTTAAATAACTGCAAAGATTTTTTATGAAAATTAACTTCCACGCCAATGAGTGTTACAAATTTGTCATCAGGCAACTCACGGCAAAGTTTTGCATTAGCTTCATGGACAATATGCGGCAAAGACAAGCCTTTCCTGATCATAGCCTTGATAGTTGTGACTAAGGGCAAAATGCTAATGGCTGCCGATAAACCATGACCTGTGGCGTCTGCCAATATGACGAAACGATTTCCATTAGGCGCGGTGTCACAAATAAATACATCACCATTGAACGCGCTTGATGATTGCAAATAGGTGTCAACGCATTCGCTTTCAGTGATTAAATTGGCTGAAACGTGCTCATAAACATAGCGCGCTAAGTTTTCTTCTTGCTCTTGCTTATTAAGGAGCTTTTCGAGACTTTTCGCTTGTTCTTCTAATTTAGCTTCTTTCTCGTACAAGGCATGTACACGCTGAAGTTTTTGCCACAGTAAATCTAACGATAGTGGCTTCACTAAAAAGTCGTCAGCGCCGCGACTAAACGCTTCCGACATCAAATTTTGATTGTCGTCGCCGGTAATCATCATCACTGGCACGGGTGAGGGAGATAAGTCTTTGATGATTTCAATAAAGTTGATTCCGTCGCCGTCGGGCAGATGATTGTCGAGCAAAACAAATTGAAACACAGACGTTTTAAGCTGTTGTTTGGCTGCTTCTAAGCTATCAGCGATAATCGAAGTGCATTTGTTATCTTCTACAAAAGTTTGCAGTATTTCGGCAAATAGGCTGTCGTCTTCAACTATCAGAATTCGCATTAGTAAACCTTGTGATGTGCTAGCGGCAAACAGCGGTTAGCTGATGTCAAACAAACGGTCGAAATTAGCAATTTGCAGTATTTCTTTCGCGCTGTCTTTAGCGCCTCGAATACGCACGCTGATGTTTGCACCTTTCGCTTTTTTCTGGAACAAAACCATCATGCCCAGGGCAGAACTGTCTAAGTAACTCACTTTGCTAAAATCCAAGGCGATTTGACTCACGTTGCCCGCATCTAAAATAGACTGGTACTGGTCGGTAAATTCTTTGTGGTAACTAAAATCAAACCTTTCCGGGATTTGTAAAGAACGTTCACTCATGTCAATCTCCTAAATGTATCTATTGCTTTGCTTAGGCGGTAACGTTTGTCACTGCCTCTTACTGTTGTCTTAAAATAAATCGATTTCGCCCGCTTCCATACTCGTTGCCGAGACAGGGTTGTGAGCCTCTTTTTTGCGTGACTGCAAGCTCTCCAAATGAGAGTGCAGCTCGGTCATTGTTTGATCTAGATTGTTTAACGACATTGCATTGATTTGCTCTCTTAAAAATGCAATGGAATGCATCGTAAACTCAAGGTTTTGGCCATTGATGTCGCCAAACTGCAAGCCTCTAATCGCATCTGATAGTGCTAATTCGAGATCGTGTGCCACTTGCTCGAGTCCGGATGTTACCACCGCATCTGATTCTGCTTTGTCGATGATGCTGTTAAGCGCGTCGTTGATGTCGCGCTTGGCATCGATAACATAGCTCACGTCATAACTGGCTAGGCGTCCTACCTCCCCGGTTAAGCCTTCAATTTGGGAAGACATGGCTTTTAATCGGGCTTGTATTTCATCACTGAATTCAGATGAGCGGTTTGATAAAGATCTGACCTCGTCAGCTACCACCGCGAATCCTCGGCCGTGCTCACCAGCTCGCGCAGCTTCAATAGCCGCGTTTAAGGCCAATAGATTGGTTTGGTCTGCGATGCTGTCGATGTCTTTTACTGCTTTTAAAACCTCAGGCACCGATTCGTAAATTTGGGTGACTTGGTCGAGCAGAGCCATAGAAGAGGCCGACATATCAACAGTTGATTTTATAAATTTATCTAAGGTTTCGCCTGTACTGTCTGCAAAGACACGCATTTTTTCGCTGTATAATGTGTCGCCCGAGTCGTCGGCGCGAATAAGTCGTTGAATTGTTTCTGCTTGCACCCTGACCAAGTCTTGAAGTTTGTCAAAGCTGATGCTTAGGGTATTTACAGCGTCGTCCTGAGTACCTTTGATACCTGCAATATTCGCCTCGCATTCTTCGAAAGCCGGAACAAACTCTGCGCGCAGGCGCTCGAGTTGTGTCAAGTCCACGGTACCTTGTGAAAGCGTTAGGTCGTCGTTTGCTTCGACAACTGTGTCGTCTCCTTCAGAGCTTCCTTTAGCTGTCCAAAATAAACAAGCTAACAAACCACCGAGCCCAACAAATAAACTAATAACGGAAAAACCAGCAAACATGAGCGTGCAAGCAATCACGCAAATCACGATACTTGTGGTGAGAATTTTTGGTGACACAGAATTCATACGCTCTACTCAAAAGGGTGGATAAAATATACCTGAACACCTTTAGAGACAAGGACAAAGACTTGACGCTAGTGCCTTAAAAATGACGCCTAGCTTGAGCTTTGCCGCTCGTTAGGTATGCGGGTAAATAATGGTTACCTAAGAGAGTTATCGTATGAAATTTGTAAAAGTTTAGCTTTTTGGTAATGTATTTCTTGAATGTTGTGCAAATGCATCGGCTTTCATAAAACCGGTCACTCTTGCACGCTCAAGTTCGCTACCGTTTTGATTAAAAAACATAATTGTGGGCAAACCCACCACACCAAAATGTTCTTGAAATTCTAAATTAGCGGGTGTGTTGTCAGTCAAATCAATTTGCATCCAAACCGTTTCAGACAATGCATCGACTACCTCTGGGTCAGGAAAGGTATATTTTTCGAACTCTTTACACGCTACGCACCAATCGGCATAAAGGTCGAGCATGACAGTTTTTCCGCTGTCATTAGCTGTTTTTAGCTTGTCGTTAAAGTCTTGTAAGTCGCGAACCACCATAAACTCGGGGTGTCCTTGGTGGCTTTCAACGCTTGTTGATGTGCCTAAAATAGGCGGTATGACTTCAAGTTTTTGCAAAGTGCTGATGCTGAATATAATGCTGACTACCAAGCCTGCTGATGTCACCAACGTGCGCACGCCTTTCATAAACGTGATTTGAGTCCCTTGGTTGACGGTGTACCAATAAGTGAAGAGTGCTAGACCTAAGCCGGCCCATAGTAAGTCGGTCCAGGCTGAAATAATAAAACGTTCAACAAATAAAATAGCGACTGTTAGCATCATAAAGCCGAAAGTAGCTTTTATTACATTCATCCATGCGCCGGCCTTTGGTAATAGTTTACCGCCAGTCATGCCGAACAGAATAAGCGGTATACCCATTCCAATACTCAGTGCATATAAGCTAAAGAAACCAAACACCAAGCTGTCGCTTTGAGCCACAACAATTAATACTGCGGTAAGGGGCGCCGTGGTGCAAGGAGAGGCCACCAAGCCCGACACAACACCCATAATAAATACGCCAACAAAGTTGCCTTGTTTTTGATCGTTACTTAAGTTGTTGAGCTTTTCCTGCCATTTTTGCGGCATTTGGATTTCGTATAGGCCAAACATAGCAAGCGCCAAAGCGACAAACAAAACAATAAATACGCTTAGTAAAACCGGATGTTGCAAGGCGGCCTGAAACTGCACGCCCGCAGACGCCACAATTAGACCAATAATGGAATAGGTAATTGCCATACCTTGAACATATACAAACGACAGCATAAAAGCGTGCGACATTTTAATTTGCTTTTTGCCTTTACCAATGACGATGCTCGACAAAATCGGGTACATTGGATACACACAAGGAGTAAAAGCAAGCCCTAAACCCAACAGAGCTAACAATCCCAAACTAATAAATATGCTTTGGTCTGATAACAGTTGTTCGGCGAGGGTAAATTGTTCAGATACGGGGCCGCTATTATCTTGGAGTGTGCTATTACTCGTACCTGCATTGCCCTTGGGGTTATCTAAATCAGTTCTAAATTGTATTGCCTGATATTTAACACCGGCGGTTAACCCACCTTGATAAGTGGCTTCTACTATATTGGGGATGTCCGCATCACGTGCAGTAATCGGATAGGTAAGCGTAAGGTTTTTACTTGTGTATTTGCCGTCTGTCGCAGCTGAGTTATCACTGCTACTTACAACGGGTTCACCTAGTTCTAACGCAAAGGCATCAACTTTAAACTGGTCTGCTAGTAAATAAACACCTTCAGATAAGTTGTAAGTGATAACTAATGCGTCATCTGATTGCGTAATGCTCGGCTTAATGGATTGCTCGGGGCTTGCTTGTCCACTTTCGTACTCGTTAAGAAAAATAACTTTAGTGGTAGGCGGATAACACAAGCCAGCGCTTGCACAACCCTGAAAGCGCAGTTTAACGGAGCCATCTTGCTTTGCTTGAATAATAGGAAATGACATTTCCATGTCTTCGAAAAAAACATCAGATAATCCAAAGAACTCATCTTCGATTTGCTCGTGCGCTGGGTATTCGCCTGCGCCTAAGGTGACGTTTTTGGTAGCGGTTTTAAATTGCTTTTTGTATAGATAGTAACCCTCTGCAATGTCCCATCGTATAATAAGTTGGTCGCCACGTTGCTCAAAATCAAAGCCAAAAGCTTCGTCTACTTTTAAAAAAGTAGGGGAGTCGCTAAATAAAGATTCGGGAGAAGTAGATAAGTCAAAGCCAAGGTCGTTGCCGCTATTGTTATCGTCTTGGGCCATTACGCTGTAGGCACTAAAACTCAACACCAACATCATTATTATGTTTAGCATGATTGTTTTCAGAGGATTACAGCTAAATGCTGAAATTTTTGAAAGCTTGCTGTGTTTTGTATTGGTATCGGCAAATGCGCGTTTGTTACGGCGATTCTCGCTCATTTTTATTCCCATATTGGTTTTTAGTGTGTGCGCAACAAGACCTTGCTTATTGGCAATAAATTTCAAGCCATTGGCTAAATTTATCGATTACGACGATATTTTGCTGAAGGATAACATACTATTTAAAGCCTGAATTAGATTGAATTATTGTAAGGTGTCCCAATCAATACCTTATAACGTATACCTCATAAC
>CAZXTD010000056.1:0-16801 GCA_964643575.1 uncultured Glaciecola sp.
GCCTTGGCCTATGGTGTTAACTACTACGATGTACCGACCCATTGGTCTACTTTAGACGTATACTATGACCTAAATTCACGTCGTTATTTGGCAATTGGTCTCGATAACGAAGAGGTAATGTATGATTTTGGTGTTAAACTAAACGACCGAGATTTTACGCCTCAAGCGCTGAGACGCGCAGGCAAGCGTTAATCATCAAAAACGGTTGGCCAGTGCCAACCGTTTTTTTTACTGATAATAGTGAGATTTTGTGAAAAAAAACTCTTTTACATTTTTAATATCTACCATCCTCACCACATGCGTGTTTAGTGCTGCAAACAGCCAAACTGAGCAGTCGTATATTGCTCCTCTTGTGGATGAATCTCTTCTACTTGATATATCGAAAGGCAATACACTCATTGTGGTAGGTGAACGTGGTCACATTCTAGTTGGCGACGAGTTGAATCAAGTTTCTGTGCCTACAAAGGCAACTTTAACCGCGGTAACATCAATTGACGATGCCGTTTGGGCCGTTGGTCATGATGCCAGCATATTAAAATCAGATGATGCAGGACAAAGTTGGAAAATTCTTCAGCAAGCGCCTGAATTAGACCGCCCATTAATGGACGTGCATTTTTTTGACGCTCAAGAGGGTATTGCAGTAGGTGCATATGGTTTGTTTTATCGCAGCGAAGATGGTGGTGACACCTGGACACAAGAAAGGCATCCTTCTGTATTGTCAGTTGATGATAAAGAATATTTAGAAAGTATTAAAGACGACCAAGAATTTTATATCGAAGAGTTATCTTTTATTTCTCCCCATTTTAACCGCTTGTATAACACTGGAAACATATTATATGTAGCGGGTGAAGCTGGCTTAATTGCAAGCAGCACTGACCAAGGGCGTAATTGGGAACGACTCGATATTAGTTATCAGGGTTCGTTTTTTGATGTCGCGCAATTATCTTCTGGTGATGTCTTCGCTGTAGGTTTACGCGGAAATATGTTTTTACTAAACAATGGACAATGGAAGCCTATTCAAAGTTGCGTAACGACTTCACTCAACTCAATAATAGTCAACGAAGATACAGTTTATGTAGCTGGTAACAACGGTGTGGTGCTGAGCATAGATACGCAGTTATTAAATAGTGATAAGCCACAAACGCAAAATAGTGAGGGCTGCGCGCGACATGGCGCGGTGAAACAGCTCGATACTGACTTTTCTGATGCGATTTCTGATGCAAGACTTGTTGGCAAATCATTGCTGATGGTGACATCGGGTGGTTTGCAAACACTAGGCTTAGGTGAATAGAATGAATGGATTAGTCAACTTTATCGAACGCACCGTATTTAGAAACCGCATTGCGGTTATTGCGAGCTTCGTAGTAGCAACTGTTTTTCTTACCTATCAAGCCTCTTTGCTGAAGCTAGACGCTGGTTTTACGAAAAATATTCCACTCAATCATGAGTACATGAAGACCTACATTAAGCATCAGGCCAATTTTGGTGGTGCGAATAATATTCTTGTCTCGGTTTGCGATAAAAACGATACAATATTTAACCAAAACTTCTTTGATACGCTAAAAGACGTTCACGACCAATTGTTTTTTATTAATGGTATTGATAGGTCATTAGTTGTTTCTTTGTATGCGCCATCTACTCGTTTTACAGAAATAGTAGAGGGAGGGTTTTCAGGTGGGCCGGTTATTCCTGCCGATTTTGATTCTTCTAACCCCGGCGCGCTGCAAGTGGTTCGCAAAAATATTGACAAAGCAGGCATCGTTGGCCGCCAGGTTTCTAACGACTTTACCTGTGCAATGGTTACTGCTCAGCTTCTCGATATTAACCCTGAAACGGGCGAGCCGCTCGACACTCTTAAAATTGCGGATGAGCTAGAAAAGCAGTTACGCGGCGAATATGAAAACGAACAAACTAGTATTCATATTATAGGCTTTGCCAAAATGATTGGTGATGTGGCAAATGGCGCAAAAGATGTTGTTCTGTTTTTTGCCATTGCGATCGCTATTACCGCAATCATGGTTTATTTCTTTTGTAAGTCAGCAATGCTGACATTTTTACCCCTCGCATGCTCTGTTATAGCGGTTATTTGGCAGTTAGGCTTGCTTACACTATTTGGTTTTGGTCTTGACCCAATGTCGATACTGGTGCCGTTTTTGGTATTTGCGATTGGCGTGAGCCATGGTGTTCAAATGATCAATGCTGTGGGCAAAAAAGCGGCCGCGGGTAGCTCTGTCAAAGTAGCCGCGCAGCACGCATTTAGAAGCTTGCTTGTGCCCGGTGGTGTTGCCTTATTGTCGGATACCATTGGTTTTATGACTTTGTTGGTTATAGATATTGGTATTATTAAAGAATTAGCGATAACTGCCAGTATGGGTGTTGCGGTCATCATATTGACTAACCTATTACTGCTTCCGGTGCTTATGTCTTACGTCAAGCTAAGTGACAAGCACAAAGAAAATTACGAAAAGTCGGATAAAACATCACCATTTTGGGACAAGGTTTCTAATTGTGCTTCTCCAAAAGTGGCTATTATCATTGTTGCCACTACCGCTATATTGTTTGTACTTGGCTCTATGCAAGCAAGCAACCTTAAAATTGGTGATTTGCATGCCGGTGCACCTGCGTTGCATGAAGATTCTCGATATAACCAAGATACCTTTTTGATTACTGATAAATACGAGATAACAGTTGACTATATTTCCTTAATCGTAGAAACAACGCCTGAATCGTGCACAAGCTTTGAAGTCATGACCGCAATTGATGAATTTCAGTGGAAAATGCAAAATATTCCCGGTGTGCAATCTGCTATCTCACTCGCTTCAGTGGCGAAAAAAGTGAATGCGGGCTATAACGAAGGAAACCCTAAGTGGCAAGTGTTGCCACGCAATCAATCAACCATGGTGCAAGCGGTATCACGAGTGCCTACGTCTTCTGGCTTGCTCAACGGTGATTGTTCGGTCATGCCTATCATCCTCTTTATGGAAGACCATAAAGCGGAAACGATCAGTGTTGTCGTTGATGCAGTTAAGGCCCTTCGGGAAGAATACCAGAGTGATGAACTACAAATTAAGCTAGCTTCAGGCCCAGTTGGCGTTATGGCGGCTACGAATGAAGCGGTTGAAGCCTCACAAGACCCTATGCTTTATTATGTATTTGGTGCTGTTATTATTTTGTGTTTAATCAGTTTTCGCTCATTACGAGCGACACTTGCGGTGGTTATTCCTTTGTATGTTGTATCAGTGCTGGCTCAAGCTTTGATGACGTTTTTACAAATCGGCTTAACCGTATCGACACTACCGGTCATTGCATTGGGCGTGGGTATTGGTGTCGATTATGGAATCTATATATTGTCGACGATGACTCAACGTTTACGCGAGGGTGAAGATGTACAAAGTGCTTATTTAGCGGCCTTGAGAGAGAGGGGCAGTGCTGTATTATTTACCGGTATTACGCTCGCGATCGGGGTCAGTACTTGGGTATTTTCAAGTCTCAAATTCCAAATGGATATGGGTATCTTGCTTACCTTTATGTTTTTGGTGAATATGCTAGGTGCAATTTTTGTACTGCCAGCAATTGCCCGTTTATTATGGTTTAAACGCACCAAAAAATAATTTTGACTAGTTATGTAAAAAAAGGCCGAAAGGCCTTTTTTTTATGCAGTTTTGCAAAATGCTTATGCAAATTGTAAAATTGCCGTTAATAAAAGCTAGTAAACCATTAATTTTTTTAGGAAAATGGCGATATACATAAGGAAGTTACAAACAAATTTTAATTTTATATAAAACGAGATAACGAATATGTCGGTTACGCACCATCAGCATTCAGTGTTATTAGAACGTGTATTTTCTCTCATCAACGAAAAAGTTGATGCCAATCATTCCAATAAAGTCATACAGTTTGGCAATTTGCTACTTAAAACAATGTCGTTTGACGATATTGATGGCCGTAGTGACAGCGATTTGTATGGCGCGATACTTAGTTTATGGCAGCTACTACAAAATAAAAAGAACGGTACGCCTTCAATAAAAGTATTTAATCCTGAAATCGCCAAGCACGGCTGGCGCTCGAGCCATACCGTTATTGAAGTCATCGTCGACGACATGCCGTTTCTAGTCGACTCAATCAGAATGGCGATTAATCGCTTAAATTTTACGTCTCATCTTATTTTGCATACACCTATGCATTTCGTTCGCGATGCAAAGGGCAACGTAACGCAATTTTTAGACAAGCAATCTAGAGATAAAGGGCATAACTCTGAGACCGTATTTTTTATCGAAATCGATCGTCAGTCTAGCCCTGAAGAACTTGAAAAATTAAAAGAAGAACTTAGGTCAGTGGTTAGTGAGGTGTCTTTGTCTGTGGCCGACTGGCAACCAATGCGCACCAAACTGGCAGAACTCACTAAAAGCTTCGATAAATCAAAAAGTAAAGCCCCTAAAAATGTAAAGTCGCAAGGCAAGACCTTTCTAAATTGGCTTAACGACCATAATTTTACGCTAATGGGCTACCGATATTACGATGTTAAAGCGATTGAGGGAGACCATCGTTGGTGTCCAGTTAATGATAGTTCGCTTGGCTTAATGAAAAATTCCATAAGTGACCGTGACCGTTTGTTGTCTAATGTAGCAGCAAGTGCCCGTGACGAAGCACTTAGCAGCAATCCTTTGCTATTGACCAAAGCAAACACTAAATCGCGAGTACATCGTCCTGCATACATGGATTATATTGGAATCAAAGAATTTGATGACCACGGAAATGTATCCGGCGAACATCGATTTGTAGGACTGTACTCTGCTTCATTTTACAACAGCAGTGCAACCGACTTGCCGATGTTACGTGAGAAGATTGAGCGTATGTGTAAGCTGTCAGGTTTTGAAAAAAACACGCACGCTTACAAAGCGTTTGTCAATATAGTCGAAACCTATCCTCGCGATGAGCTAATCCAAACCTCTGACGAAGATCTTGCTCAAATTATTTTGGGCATTTTTCAGATGCAAGAGCGCGGAATGTCTAAATTGTTTGTGAGAAAGGACACATTTGGCCGTTATTATTCCTGCATGGTGTATGTGCCAAGAGAGCGGTACAACACGCAATTACGCCGCGAAACACAAACATTACTTGCAAGAGCGTTTCAAGCAAAAGGTGAAATTGAATTTAACACCTATTTTTCTGAATCGGTTTACGCCCGAACCCATTATATCGCGAGAGTAGACAACAATAACTTGGAGTTGGACGTGAACGAGATTGAGCGAAATTTAATTGAATTAACGAAATCTTGGCAAGACAAACTCAATAGTAAAATTGTGAGTGTTTATGGTGAAGAGGCCGGCAAAGCGGTAGTGCAAAAATATGACAATGCATTCTCGCGCAGCTATGCAGAACAAAACTTGCCAAGTGCCGCTCTTGTAGATATTCAACGAATCGAACAATTAACCGCAGATGCTCCTTTAGATATTCTGTTTTATCGGCCGCAAGAAGAAACCAAAGAAAGCCATATAGTTAAGCTAAAGCTCTATCACAAAAATGAGCCGATTCATTTGTCTGACGTGCTGCCTATGCTTGAAAACTTTGGTTTGCGAGTGATTGACGAAAGTCCTTACCGCGTGACAAATGTCAATAACGAAATCAGCTGGGTCATGGACTTTTCTATGATTTATAAAACGAGCAGCGATTTTGATATGGAGAAGTCTCAAGACTTGTTCCAGCAAGCATTTTCTGCCACATGGGACGGCGATTTAGAAGACGATGGCTTTAACCGTTTGATTTTGGGTGCGGGTATTACAGGTCGTAAGGTGACCATAGTAAGAGCTTATGCTAAGTACATGCGTCAAATTGGGTCATCGTTCAGTATTGATTATATTGCCAATACTTTGGCTTATTATCCCGATATTGCAAAGCTCCTGATTGACTTATTTAATCAGAAATTTAGCCCAAGCTTACGCCGAAACAAAAGTAAAGTTGAATCAATTCAGCAAACCATTACGAATAAACTTGATGGCGTATCAAACCTAGATGACGATAGAATTATTCGCCGGTATTTAGATTTAATCAATGCCACATTACGCACTAATTTTTATCAAAAGGATACAAACGGCGCCCAAAAGCCTTACGTGTCATTTAAAATGCTACCTGCAAAAATTCCAGAAATGCCATTGCCAATGCCGAAGTTTGAGATATTCGTATATTCTCCTCGGGTTGAAGGTGTGCATTTACGCGGGGGTAAAGTCGCTCGCGGTGGTTTGCGTTGGTCAGATCGTATGGAAGACTTCAGAACAGAAATACTGGGCTTGGTAAAAGCACAACAAGTTAAAAATACGGTAATTGTTCCTGTAGGTGCGAAAGGCGGCTTTGTTTGTAAAAAAATGCCAATTGATGCCGATCGCAAAGCCATGCAAGCCGAAGGGCAAGCATGTTACAAAATTTTTATACGCAGTCTTTTAGATATTACTGACAACATAAAAGACGGTTTGATCATTCCGCCTAAAGATGTGGTTCGGCTCGACGAAGACGACCCTTATTTGGTTGTTGCAGCAGACAAAGGTACCGCAACCTTCTCTGATATTGCTAATGGCATTTCGGACGAGTTTGGTTTTTGGTTGGGAGACGCTTTTGCGTCAGGTGGTAGCGTAGGTTACGACCATAAGAAAATGGGTATCACTGCTCGCGGCGCATGGGAGTCTGTGAAGCGTCATTTCAGAGAAATAGGCATTAATTGCCAAACCACACCTTTTACGTGTGTTGCCGTAGGCGATATGGCGGGTGATGTTTTTGGTAACGGTATGCTGCTTTCAGAACAAACCAAAATTGTGTGTGCTTTTAACCATATGCATATCTTTTTTGACCCAGACCCAGACACCGCCAGCACATATAAAGAGCGTAAACGTTTGTTTGATGACCCAAGTCTAAGCTGGGCAGATTACAATACATCCTTAATTTCAAAGGGCGGCGGCGTGTTTAAACGCAGTGAGAAGTCGATTAAGCTAAGCCCAGAAATGAAAAAGTGGCTAGGCACTAAACAGGCAAGTATGACCCCGGTCGAACTTATTAATAACGTATTAAAAATGCCTGTCGACCTTATTTGGAACGGTGGTATTGGTACTTACGTTAAAAGTAGTAAAGAAAGCCATGCTGAAGTGGGCGACCGTGCTAATGATGCTACCCGAGTCAATGGTAATGAAGTGCGCGCTAAAATCATAGGTGAGGGCGGTAACTTAGGATTAACCCAACTAGGCCGTATTGAATACGCCGCTACTGGTGGACGCGTAAACACTGACTTTATTGATAACGTGGGTGGAGTTGATTGTTCAGATAACGAGGTCAATATCAAAATATTGTTGAACTCGCTCGTGAGCAATGGCGACTTAACCATCAAGCAACGCAACAAACTATTGTATGACATGACAGATGACGTTAGCGAAATCGTTATCCAAGATTGCTACCGTCAAACACAATCAATCTCTATTACGCAACTAATGGGCGTAAAACAGCTTAAAGAGCAGCTGCGCTTTATACACAACCTAGAGCGAGAAGGTTCGTTGAACAGAGAGCTTGAGTTTATCCCTTCAGATGACGAAATCTCTGAGAGAGTCGCGACAGGCCAAGGGCTCACTCGTCCCGAGTTATCTGTGCTCATTGCTTATGGCAAAATGGTGCTAAAAGAAGAACTTAATCGCGAATCGATTACGCAAAACCAATATTATAATAGTTATTTGGTTGATGCGTTCCCACCGATTTTACGCAAAAAGTATCATGAACAGATGCAAGAGCACCCCTTGCGCAGCGAGATTATTGCTACAAAACTGACCAATGAAATCGTCAACGACATGGGTCTAAATTTTGTACATAGAATACGTGAAGAAACCGGTGCAGATGTCGCTGAAATTTGTAACGCTTATTCTATTGTTAAAGCGATATTTGATATGGGTGCTTTGTGGGAACAAGTCGAGGACCTAGACAATACCATCGACGCCACATTGCAGCTTGAAGTGCTTGATGAAATGCGAAGAACACTGCGCCGTACTGTGCGCTGGTTTATTCGCCATGGTGAAAAAGGCATGGCAATTGATAAAGCAATAGCTAAATACGCGCCGGCCTTTGCTACAATTAGCAATAAACTTAACGATTACTTAGTCACTGAAGAACAAAAAGAAGTTGAAGAGCGCGTGCAGCAGCTAGTAAAAGCCAATGTGCCTGAGCCACAAGCAATGAAAATTGCTAGCTTGAGTAACTTGTTTTCAAGTTTGGACCTTGCACAAATCGCTGAAACTGAAAAACGACCTGTCGAAGTAGTCGCGCGTCTTTATTACCAATTGGGTAATAAATTTGAACTACATTGGTTTTTACAGCAGATTAACCAACAAAGTGTTTCTAACCATTGGCAAGCGTTGGCAAGAGCATCTTATCGAGAAGAATTAGACTGGCAACAGCGGGCGATTACTACGGTATTGCTTAATTCAAAAACGAAAAGCACTGATGCAGATGCAATCTTAGATGATTGGGTAGAACATAACCCGAAAAAACTGAATCGTTGGTTAGATATGATGACAGAGTTTAAAACCTCTGATAATCACGAATTTGCTAAGTTTTCTGTCGCTTTACGCGAATTGATGCTGTTAAGTATTAGCGCAAACCATTAAACTATAGAGCGTTGTGCAACAAGCCCTGCATGCAGGGCTTTTTTATTTTTAGGAAAAGCGTGTATTCATTCGTCCAAAAGTCTTTATTGCTATGTGATCCGGAGTGGAGCCATGATGTGTCCATCGGATTCTTAAAAAAATCTCAACATAATTGGATGCGCGGCCTCTACGCTCAAACGCTCAGTCAAAAACCGATAGAGTGCTTTGGTTTACAATTTCCCAATCCAGTTGGACTCGCTGCAGGGCTCGATAAAAACGCAGAATGTATAGATGCGTTTGCCGCAATGGGTTTCGGCTTTATAGAAGTCGGTACAACAACGCCTCGCCCGCAGGCTGGCAACGACAAGCCTCGTTTGTTTCGACTGCCTGAACACGAAGCAATCATCAACAGAATGGGTTTTAATAACAAGGGCGTTGATTATTTGGTTGAGCGAGTCAAAGAAAGCCGCTTTACAGGAATACTTGGTATTAACATAGGCAAAAACAAAGATACGCCCGAAGACAAAGCCCTAGACGATTACCTGGTTTGTATGCGTAAAGTCTATGAGTACGCGTCTTATATTACGATCAATATTTCCTCTCCGAATACACCAGGCTTACGTGATTTGCAATATGGTGAAGCGCTGGAGTCATTACTGTCGGGTTTGAAACAAGAACAAACGGTTCTTGCTAAAAAACATAACAAGTATGTACCGCTCGTGGTCAAAATTGCGCCCGACCTTGATTCGCTCGCGATATCGCAAATTGCGCAGTCGTTGATAAAAACAGAAATGGATGGCGTTATTGCAACAAATACAACACTTGAGCGCAGCCCAGTAGCTGGACATAAGCATGCAAACCAAGCCGGCGGCTTAAGTGGTAAAGTGTTATGCAATAAAAGCTTGCAGGTTACTCAAGAATTAAATCAGGCCTTGGGCGGTCAAATGCCTATTATTGGCGTTGGCGGAATAAGTAGCGCACAAGACGGTATTAATCGAATGCAGGCAGGAGCAAAACTTCTGCAAGTTTATTCTGGTTTTATCTATCAAGGCCCTGCGCTTATAAAAGAGCTCGTTAATGCATAAATTTATAGTCACGGCAGCAAAAGGTCTCGACGAGTTACTCAAACTAGAATTGGCAAACTTATTTAATATTGAGCAATCTGAAATTGCCAATGTGTTTAAGGTGCAGCCCGGTCAAGTCAGCTTTAGCGGCGACCTCAGCATGGCTTACAAAGCTTGTATACATTCGCGTTTAGCCAATAGAGTGCTGATGGTATTGGCAGAAGGTAAGTCTGTGAATGCAGAAGACTTGTACCAGCTTGCCAGTAAAGTAGATTGGCCTCAACACTTTGCTAGCCATGCAAGTTTTGCGGTGCAGTTTGTCGGTGTAAATAGAGACATCAATAATACCCAATTTGGCGCGCTTAAAGTAAAAGACGCAATAGTCGACAGCTTCGTTGACGACGGCCAAAGCAGACCTGATGTGCAGCGCCAGTCGCCCGATGTGCAATTTCATGTGCGTTTAAGGCGCGAAACAGCCTATATTTGCATTGATTTGTCGGGCACGAGCTTGCATCAGCGCGGATACCGCGAAGCGACAGGAGACGCACCTCTAAAAGAGCAGCTCGCTGCCGCTATACTCATGCGTAGTGGTTGGTTTGAACAGCAAAATTTTGTCATGCTCGACCCTATGTGTGGCTCTGGCACAATCGCTATTGAAGCTGCAATGATAAGCGCGGCCATTCCGCCTAACCTCAACAGAATGCATTGGGGTTTTGAACATTGGTTTGGACACAATGCAAAGGTGTTTGCTAAGGTAAAAGAGCAAGCTCAAGCCAACATAAAAGCGCCTGAAGCAAAAATTTACGCTTTTGATATGAGTACAACAGTTTTAGATTATGCGCGTACCAATGCAGAAAATGCCGGTGTTGAGCAGTACATTGAATTTAAACAATGCGATGTCTTAAGTGCCAGTGTTAAAGAAACAAGTGGCTTTATTGTGAGTAACCCGCCATATGGCGAGCGCCTCGACGACTATGTAGGTTTGCTTCCTCTGTATCAGAAGCTTGGTCAGCATTTAAAAAATGCCTTTGCTAATTGGCAAGTCGCGTTGTTATGTTCAAATGATAAACTGCTAAAAGCGCTAAAACTGCGCGCCAATAAGCGCTATAAGTTTTTTAATGGCAAACTTGAAACTCAACTGGCATGTTACAAGCTTGAACAAGAAAACCTTGCTCAATTTGCTGCAAAGCCTAATGATGATGAATTTAGTAATAGGCTAGCTAAAAACGTAAAACGCCTTAAAAATTGGTGTAAAAAGCTCGATTCAAGCGCGTATCGAATATACGACGCTGACTTACCCAATTATAATTTTGCAATCGACCGTTATGCCGACTGGGTAATAGTGCAAGAATACGCTGCCCCAAAAGATATGCCAGAGTCGGTCACACAAGAGCGCCTAGCGACAGCATTAAATCATATACCTCATGTTCTCAATGTTGATAAAAAGCAAATTGTACTAAAGGTTAGAGAAAAGAAAACAGGCAATAGCCAATATGAAAAAGTAGAACATAAAGGTGAGCGTTTCAAAGTACATGAACATGGTAGTGAGTTTTGGATAAACCCTAACGACTACTTAGATGTCGGATTATTTTTGGACCATCGCAAAACTCGACTCTTGTTTGCCAATGATTGCAAACAAATGCACGTACTAAATCTTTTTTGCTATACCGGCAGCGTGTCGGTGCATGCTGCACAACGTGGCGCAAAGTCTGTGACTTCAGTTGATATGTCTAATACTTACTTGCAATGGACAAAAGACAACTTTGCGCTTAACAAACTGCAAGGCGCATATGAGTTTATTCAATCAGACTGTTTAACTTGGTTAGCCAATACCAAGGTATCGCAAAAGTTTGACAGAATGTTTATAGACCCCCCATCATTTTCAAACTCTAAACGGATGGATAATACCTGGGATGTGCAGCGCGACCATGTGAGCTTGTTGAGTGATGCAAAAAACAAATTAGCGCCCGGTGGTAAAATACTGTTTAGCAACAACCTACGCAGTTTTAAATTGGACGAAGACGCGGTAAAAGCACTTGGTTTTTCGATTGAAAATATCAAGTTACAAACAATAGATGAAGACTTTAAGCGCCGGCCCAATATTCATCATTGTTGGGTGTTAAGCATTTGATGTTTGTATGATGACTCGATTGTTTGACCTTACTTGCATGGAGGCACTTATATGAAACTTACCTTGTATACGGGCCCTTATTGCGAACTCTGCGATAGAGCCATCGCTTTAGTAGAGCAACTTGAGCATCCTGACCTTACATTAGAGGCTGTGAATATTAGAACGTCCACCGATTTATACCATTTGTATGCTGTGCGCATTCCTGTTTTGAAAAAGGAAGATGGGGCAGAGCTTGGATGGCCTTTCGATTTGCAACAACTACGAGCGTTTGTTGAATGAATTTAATACAAATTAAAAATGCCAGCATTTTGTTTGGGCAGCCGCCCCTACTTGATCATGCAGACCTAAATATTGATGAAAAAGAGCGGGTCTGTATCGTTGGCCGTAACGGCAGTGGTAAATCTACTATGCTGCAAGTTATAAGCGGCGAAATGAAGCTAGATGATGGTCAGCGCATTGTTGCAAGCCACGTTAATATTGCCAGATTAGCGCAAGACCCTCCTGCCAACAACGATATCAGTTTATTTGATTATGTGGCCGAAGGCTTAGCAGAAGGCGCGCAACTGATTAAGCAATACCATGCGCAAATTAGTAAAATTGCAGTGGATACATCGGATGCTGCAATGGCTGAATTACAACGCCTGCAAGAAAAGCTAGACGCAAGCAACGGCTGGCAACTTGAACAACGAATTACCAATGTACTTACACAGCTAGGGCTAGATGGTGAAGTGAATCTACAAGGTTTATCAGGCGGTTGGCGCCGAAAAGCGGCATTAGCAAGAGCATTAGTGTCTCAACCTGACGTACTGCTGCTCGATGAGCCAACCAACCACCTCGATATTGATATGGTCAAATGGCTTGAAAAAACACTTCTATCGTACAACGGTGCCATTGTTTTTATCAGTCACGACCGTGCATTTATCCGCAGCATGGCAACGCGTATTGTCGATATTGACAGAGGACAAGTAACGTCATACCCAGGCAACTACGACACCTATTTGACTCAAAAAGCACACGATCTTGAAGTGCAAGAAACTCACGCCAAAGAATTTGATAAAAAGCTCGCCAAGGAAGAAGTCTGGATAAGGCAGGGCATAAAAGCGCGCCGTACACGTAACGAGGGCAGAGTAAGAGCACTCAAAGCCTTAAGAGAAGAATATAAAGCTCGCAGAAACCAACAAGGCACAGCAAATATTGTATCGAGTACGGGCGGTAAGTCGGGTAAACGCGTATTTGAACTGAACAATGTCAGTTATGGTTATGGTGACTCAACAATTATAAAAGACTTTGATTTGTTGATAAACAGAGGCGATAAAATCGCTTTTATTGGCGGTAACGGCTGTGGCAAAACTACTCTGATTAAGCTCCTACTAGGCGAAAATGAGCCTGATAAGGGTGAAGTGTTTAGAGGAACCAATTTAGAGATTGCCTATTTTGACCAGCATCGCAATCAACTAGAACTCGACAAACCCCTCATTGATGCCATTGCAGATGGCAAACGTGAAGTCGAGGTAAACGGCAGTCCGCGTCACGTTATTAGTTACTTACAAGACTATTTGTTTTCACCAGAGCGGGTCAATGCACCTGTGTCGACTTTATCTGGTGGCGAAAAAAATCGCTTGATGTTGGCAAAATTGATGCTCAAGCCAAGTAATTTGTTGATATTGGATGAACCAACAAATGATCTCGATGTCGAAACGCTGGAATTATTAGAGTCTTTGTTAGTTGACTATACTGGCACTGTGCTGCTAGTGAGCCACGATCGTGAGTTTATTGACAATGTGGTTACCAGCAGTTTGTATTTTGAAAGCGGTTTACAATCGTCAACAAGTAGCCAAGGCTCTGGTAGCACCGACAACGTATATAACGACCAGTCGCCGCGTAAAATTACGCAGTTTATTGGTGGATACCAAGATGTTGCAGATTGGCAGGCGAAACAAGCGGAAAAAGTTAAATTAGCAGCGGCTTTTGACAAAGAACAAAAATCAAAATCGTCTGCAGATAGCAAAAATAAAAGTCAATCACCACAATCTACTACTAAGAGTGTGTTGAAAAAGTTATCATACAAAGAGCAGCGTGAATTAGAAACACTACCTAAAAAATTAGAAGAATTAGAAGCAGAATTAGAGGCGGTGCAAGCTATTATAAGTGACGCCGATTTTTACAGTAAAGAGATGTCTCAAACTCAGCCAGTATTAGATAAGTTAAGTGCTATAGAAGCCGACTTAGAAGAAGCTTTTACACGCTGGGAAGAATTAGAATCAAAACAAAACAATGTGTAGTAACAGGAATTTTTAATGAAAGTAAATCGCTTAACAGCTATGTTAATGCTTAGTGGATGTGCATTTTATGCTAATGCTAATTCATACGAAATAGAAGAGTTACCAACGGCGCAATTGTCGTATAACCAGTTTGCAGCTTCAATTGACGATACTGGGTTAATGTTAACCCTGCTTGACCAACCTTTTAATCCACCTATCGATTTGTCTTTGATTGACCTTGATAATCTACCGCTCACAGACCCTGAAGCAGCTGCGCAAGGTAATTTTAATGCGACCGACTTGGCAATTATCGCGAGTCAAATCGTGCAGTCGACTTCTAATTTAAGTCCGCTTGGGCAAAAATTGGCGAGCTTAGTGGCATACCAAACTGATGGGACTGACTTTAGTTATGTATATGGTTTTGACCAACAAACTGAAGCAACAGATGGCTTCACATTTTCTCAAACCGTCAGTTTGGGTGATTCTGTTAATGGTACACATATTGTTGGCACAATGGCTGGCCCTTATTCAATAATAGATTATGTTGATGAAAATGAAGAAGAGATTACCTTTAATGTTAACAGTTTTAATTCTCGTGGGTTTGTTCAGGTTGGCGACCAAGTAACACCCTTATTATCGCCATCAACGGCAGCGGGTGGTTTTAGTGAAGCGAATGCGATTAATGATAATTTATTGGTCGTAGGGCGTTCTTCAACCGCCGTCTCAGAATCGATAGAAACTCAGATTGCTAGCTGCGAAGACGATGAAGTGCGGGGTGATTTTCCTATTGAAGTATGTTTTTTTGGCATCATTAATAATGTGTCGACTAATGGCTTCACTGGTGCAGTGACCAATGTTTTTGAGGTGAACAACACGCGAAGTGCAACTACTTGGCAGGTAGATAATGCTGGCAGCGTAATAGAAAGAACCGTTTATGGGCTAACATTTGAACCAGACGCAGAGTCAACGACTGTATTTAACAGTGAAGCGGTAGACGTCAACAATTCAAATATTGCTGTTGGTAGCACTATTGTTCCTTTAAACGATAGCTTTACAACCGCTGCTGCTGTGTTTGCCGATGGTGTGACCTCTCGCTTAATTGCTGACGACGACCTACTACCAAACCAAGCTTTTGGTATCAGTGATGACGGCTATGTAGTAGGTACACGGCAAGAACTAATAAATGGCTCGTTCAGAAGGAAGATGTTTGTTTATAACTTAAATAGCGACGATATAACCTTTCCTGATGACTTCTTTCAAACGGCGAACATTTTTCCTCGTGCGATCAACAATAACAATATTGTGGTAGGCGATGGTGAGGTCTCTGCGCCTATAACTGGCACACGCCCACGAAACGGCTTTATTTACGACATTGATGCTGACACGTTCACCAACTTAAATTCGTTAATAGCCTGTGATTCTCCTTACGAAATTATTGCTGCAAATGATATTAACGATAACGACGAGATATTAGCAGAAGCATTGGTTCAAAAACCCCTACGAGATTTCAAAGGCGAAATTACTTTGGATGAAAACGGCGAACAGATTTTACAAGACTTTGTCGTAACTATAAAATTAAGCCCAACTGGAAATTCACCCTCTAACTGTGAACCAGATGAAGAAGAAGCAGCCGCGGTTGAGAGACAAGGTGCGAGTATTGGTTATATGACCATACTGATTCTGTGTGTAATTTCTGTCACAAGGCGCTTAAGAAAAGTTAAATAATTGACGCTTTTATCCACTTTCATTAGGATATTTATCCTAGCATCGTCAAAGCCGCTAATTTAGCGGCTTTGTTATTTTTTAATAACGTTTACTACTAAATGCATTTTTTTTTAGCACTAAATATTGTTAAAAAATCCTCTCAAGGTTTTCAGTGAGTTAAGTGAAAAATAGAAACTATTGAAGTTTGTCACATTGAACTATAGCGACTTTGGGTGTACTAATTAAGTGTGACGTTGAAGAAGTTTTTGCTTGATTTACCGGTCGGTGAATAAATTCAAAATAACGAACATAGCAAAATTTGACGTTACCTTAAAAATAACCAAGAGAGGCTATATATGAAAAGACAAAAACGTGACAAGCTGTCTAGAGCACATTCAAAAGGTTACCACGCAGGAATTACAGGTCGTTCAAAAGAAATCTGTCCATTCCAAACATCAGATGCAAGGTCGCACTGGTTAGGCGGATGGAGAGAAGCATTAACAGATAGGCAATTAGGTCTGAGTACCCGATAAGGCCACTAAATTATAGAAAAACCCCGCATTATGCGGGGTTTTTCGTTTTTTACAAGTACCGTCATTCTCGCGAAGGCGGGAACCTCCTTGGAATATAACGACTTCGATTTAATCAACTACTCTAATTAAGAATTAATGTAAACCGAGGAGATCCCGTCCTTCGACGGGATGACGCAGTTTTTACTGATACAAGACTTAAAATGCAGACGTATCTTGAAACAGGCCTACTTTCAAGTCTTTCGCGGTATATATAACACGCCCATCGACGGCCACAGAACCGTCTGCCATACCCATAAACAACTTACGTTTAATTACACGCTTAAAATCTATGCGGTAAGTGACTTTTTTCGCGGTAGGTAATATTTGGCCTGTAAACTTAACTTCTCCTACGCCTAAAGCTCTGCCTTTACCCGGTCCGCCTGACCAGCCAAGAAAGAAGCCAACCAGTTGCCACATTGCATCCAAACCTAGGCAACCTGGCATTACTGGGTCA
>CAZXTD010000056.1:16811-24934 GCA_964643575.1 uncultured Glaciecola sp.
AACCAAAGGTCGGGGCTAATATCAAGCTCTGCTTCAATGTAACCTTTACCAAACTCACCGCCTTCTTCGGTAATCATGTTAATTCGGTCCATCATAAGCATATTTGGCGCTGGTAATTGGCTATTACCGGGTCCAAACATTTCTCCGGTGCTGCAAGAAAGCAAGTCATCGCGGTTAAAACTGTTCTGTTTGTTTGTCATATTATCCACTTCGTTAAAAACCTAAGCGCTAATTTAGCGAACACTTGTACGCTTAACAACTCTGAACAGTCAAATATATTAAAAAAAATATCAATTTACAGTACACTTAACGCATTATTGTACAAATAGCATAGTCAAATAATAGTCAGGTAATAAATGAAAAATAAAAAACTACAGGCGAATGCTGAAAAACAGAAACGTTTTAGAGAGCGACAAAAGGCGCAAGGTAAAAAACTCGTGCGCGGATATGTTACTCCGGTTGCCATGGATAATTACAAAGAAATCGTCGATAAAACCGGCTGGACAGACAATGATATAATTAATAATTCGTTACGCATAACCTATGCAGCCTATAAAAATGGGCAAATCCGATTTTTAAATAAATGGTTACAGGAAGATGATCGGAAAAAGCGATTAAAACAACGTAAAGCGTCTACAAGCTCAATGGAGGCAGAAAAAGCCGATGATTCAGCTGAAAACAATCAAGAAAGTGCAAGGGATATTGATAATCTTAAAAGTGATGGGTAAGCGATAAGGTCCAGACTCTCAGCCAGTCAGCATTAATCTAATACCGAGTGCGAGTGCAGTACTCGATAGGCTTCTTTTTTAACATCATCACGTTTTCTATAAGACCACAATCGGTCTCTAGCTTCTTTTGCAGCTTGCACGACATTTACAATGGGTTCGCAGTAGTCACGATGAAGAACAAAATCGATGAGCTGACCATCGATAGGCGGTAAGGTTTCTGGCTGATGAATATATTCATTGGGTACTAAGCTTAACTCTGGTAACCATTTTCGAATAAACTCACCCTTCGGATCTTTATCAATGGATTGTTTGATGGGGTTGTATATGCGAATGGTGTTTGTGCCAGTCACGCCCGCTTGCATCTGAAATTGTGGATAATGAATACCAGGCTCAAAATCGAGGAATTGCCGTCCTAAAAACGCTACGCCTCTTTGCCAATCCACATTAAGGTGATGACATAAAAAGCTTACAAGCATAGCTCGCATTCTAAAATTGAGATAGCCGGTTTCTTTTACTGCACGCATGCTAGCATCAATAATCGGAATTCCCGTTCTTGCTTCTTGCCATGCTTCTAGTCGCTGCTGCGCTAATTCGCCTTGTAAATATGGAAAGGCTCCATAAGCTTTATTAACTGAGCGGTACTCCATAAAATGTTCACTTTCAAATTTTTGAATGAAATGACAATGCCAGGCTAAGCGAGAGCTAAACGCGGCAATTGAGCGCTGCCACCCCTGGCGCTTCTTATGTTTTTGCGCGTATTGATACACTTGCTTTATGCTTATGTTTCCCCATGCTAAATAAGGTGATAAACGCGAACAGGTTTTACGCGCTTGCATTGGCTTTCCTATGTTACCGAAGTATTCTTTGCCCCGTGCTTGCAAGAAATGTTTAAGCGTATACCAAGCACGTTGCTCGCCACCTTTTTGATAATACTCACAAGGCACTTTCCAAGCGTCAGGAACTGCATAGTAAAAGGGTTGAGCAAGCCTGTCGCTATTCACACCAATTGCACGAGATAAGTCAGGGTCGTTTGAATCTGAGTGAATTCGGCGACGCCAGTGACTGCGCCATGAGTAACGATTAGAAAGAGGGCGTTTAACCGCACCATATACTGACTCGTGCCAGCTTATCTGATGCTTATTGCACCAACTCCTTACTTTTTTATCGCGCTCAAACGTGTAAGCTAAACCAATCTCTTGATGGCTGAAAATATGTTGAAGACCAAGTTTGTGCAATTGACACAATAACTCAACAAGGTTTCCCTCGAGTAAAACGACCTTGAGCTGATTAGGGCAAAGTGTGGCTAATTGTTCATTCAGATCATTAATTGATTCGTAAATAAAACGCCAATGCCTAAGCGACATATGCGGGTCGTTTAATTGTTCTGGTTCAACAACATAGGCTAGCATAATCGGCTGGTTGAGCGCGATTGCTCGGCATAAAGGCTCATGGTCGCGTAAGCGTAAATCGCGTTTCAACCAAACGAGCGAAAATGGGGCTAACGCAGCCATTTATTAATAAACTGTTGCTTGGGGTCATATATTTCGGTTTGTTTCGCAAGATTAAACTGCCGATGACCTCGAGGGTCAGACCCTACACCCGCCAAATAAAGCCAGTTTCCATAATTACTCGCCACATCAAAATCCACAAGTTGCATTTCGAAATAAGCTGCGCCGTAACGCCAATCCAAATTTAGCTCGTGAACAAAGCAGCTGGCAACTAACTGGCGACCCCGGTTAGACATCCAGCCCGTTTTATAAAGTTGCTTCATGCAAGCGTCGACAATCGGATAGCCTGTTTCTCCATCAATCCACATCTGCAGGGCCTCAGCATTGTGTTTATTGCTAAGTTTTACGTTTGGCTGAATACCTTGAAACTTGAAAAACTTAGCCTCCTGTTTACAAGCTTGCCAATGAAAAAATTCGCGCCAAAGCAATTCAAAAAATAGCCAATAGGTGGAGTCGTTAGCTCCATGTTCTGCTTCGTATTCTTTTATCGAATAGTAAACTTCTCTCGGTGAAATACAGCCAAGTGCCAAAAATGCAGATAGTCGACTTGAAAAGTCCCAGCCGTCGAGGCCATTTCGGGTCTCTTTGTAGCTAGAGAGTCCGTGGTTCTTGTAAAAATAATCCTTAATCCTATTGGTCGCCGACTTGTGTCCTCCTCTGTAGCCCGAATTAACATCTAAGCTAGCAAATGAATAGCGCTCATAGTCATCGATACTCTGTACAAAAGTTTGGCCGCGTTTGTTGGGTTTCGTACATGGTTGCTCTACCACGTAGTTCTTTTCGATTTTACGTCTGAATGGTGAAAATACATCGGGCATGCTTTTTACGGCAAAAGGAAGCTGAGAGGGAGAAAACAGGGTATTGCTATAGCATTCATGTACCGTTAAAGAAGGATGTTCAGTTTGTATTTGGCTTACTTCCCGTCGTTCGTATAAACCTGAATGATGTTCAACACTTATATCGTTGACGTCTAACTGCTTGATGAGCCTGCTAACAACAGTCGCGCCATTGCCCGACAAACATAAAAACGGAATATTGAGCTGACCCAATTCATCATCCACCTGCTGCAAGGATTCTTGTAAGAACGCTTGTCTATATTCCCCGAGCCGTTTAAAGCCAAATGACCCCTCTTGTAGCTGAGAAGGATCGAAAACATAAACAACAATTATCTGCGCCGCTTCATCTGCACATAAATCGAAAAGCGCTTGATTACCGAATACGCGCAAATCGTGTCGCATCCAATGAATTTTTATAGGTGTTTTGTTACGGGCCATTGATCAATTAAACTCTACTTGATGTCGAAGGTGGTGCCGACTAATCTTTTTCGTATGGTTTTTACTGAATGAGAGGGCAAAACAGATCGTTATCGGCAAAAAAGCAGTGTAAAGCTACGAGGACTCACATTTGATAACTCAACGAGCGATCTATTTGTTGCTTCTAGCGGTAATTAATCAACATTCCGAACGTTTTAACACGAGTGCGCTAGTCACCAAGGAGCATCCCTTTGTCAACTCTATGCTTAATCTTAGGAGACCAACTCAATTTTGAGATGAGCTCTTTGAAGCAAATTAATAAACAAACAGACTATGTACTCATGGCCGAGGTGAATGCAGAGGCCACCTATGTTAAGCATCATAAAAAGAAAATAGCGTATATTTTTAGTGCTATGCGCCACTTTGCTAAGGCTTTAAATGACGCCGATTACCAGTTGAGTTATATCAGTTTCAAAGATAAAAATAATAAAGGTAGCTTATTTTCACAAATCGAAGATTTCTTGAAAAATAACAAAGCCATCAACAAGCTTATTCTCGCAAAACCCGCTGAATATAGACTTTATGAAGACGTCCTTTCTTGGCATGAACGCCTCAATATTAATGTTGAAATTACCGAGGACAATCGCTTCGTGACAGGCGAAAGCACATTTAACGATTGGGCAAATGACGGTCGTAAACAACTTCGAATGGAGTTTTTCTACCGAGAAATGCGTAAGTCGTCTCAGGTATTAATGGATGGCAATAAGCCAATAAAAGACAAATGGAATTTTGATTCGGATAACCGCGAAAAGCTTCCCAAAGATGTGAAACCCCCAAGCCCTTTACGTTTTGAACCCGACGAAACCACTCAGCAGGTACTTGCTTTAGTTGCTGATGAATTTTCGGAACATTTTGGTGATTTGGATGATTTTCATTACGCAGTTACTCGCGAGCAAGCATTAGAGGTGCTAGAACACTTTATTGAACAGCGTCTCGAAAACTTTGGGCGATATCAAGATGCCATGGTTCAAGACGAACCATGGATGTATCACTCGCTTATCTCTTTTTACATGAATACTGGCTTACTGATGCCGATGGAAGTCATTAGAGCTGCTGAAGAAGCTTATGAACAAGACAAAGCACCGATTAACTCAGTAGAAGGCTTTATTCGTCAAATTCTTGGTTGGCGCGAGTATATTCGCGGGTTTTATTGGCACTTTATGCCTGACTACGACAAAAAGAATAGTCTTGAAGCAACGCGTAAACTGCCTGATTTTTTTTGGGGTGCACACACTGATATGAACTGCATCAGTCAGTCGGTAAAGCAAACGAAAGAACACGCTTACGCTCACCATATTCAAAGGCTTATGGTGCTCGGTAACTTCGCATTGCTTGCAGGGCTCTCTGTAAAAGAAGTGAATGAATGGTACTTAATTGTATATGCCGATGCCTATGAATGGGTAGAATTACCAAATGTAAGTGGTATGGTTTTGTTTGCGGATGGCGGCAAACTAGCCAGCAAGCCTTATGCGGCAAGCGGTGCATACATCAATAAAATGTCGAATTATTGTCAACATTGCCGCTACAGCGTAAAAGAGAAAACAGGCCCACAAGCTTGTCCCTTTAACTATCTTTACTGGGGGTTTTTAAATAAACACAAGCATAAATTTGAGAATAATCCGCGTATGGCAATGATATATCGCACCATGAACAAAATGGACCAGGAGAAACTGGGACATATGTTAGAGGATGCCGATACATTTTTACTAAAGTTAGACAACAATGAAGAAGTCTGAACTTCCGGTTAAAACCTGCATTGTATGCGGCCTTCCATTTACATGGCGTAAAAAATGGGCGAAAAACTGGGATGAAGTAAAATACTGTTCAGAACGCTGTAGACGAAATAAAAACAAGTAAATCAAGAGTATATTGTTTAGCAAAAATATGCGTTACGGCTGAGGCTTAATTTCTACTAATACTTTATTCGTATAGGCCGACAACCAAGAAACAAGAATAGTCAGAAAGTATACAACCACATCATAGTGAGCGTTAGTGTGTCTGTATGTTCAGTGCACTTGTATTATCGTTATTCACTTAAGTTGGCTATATGATTAAGCGAGACAAACAAACCGGGCAGCATATTAATCTCTATGATTCTGCAGAAAAAGCCGAGCCCGAACTCGATACAAACTTTGAGTTGTACGAAGAGCTTCTGGAAGGCGTTGAACAGCAAATTCCTCTTACCGAACAATCCTCGAAAGAAAAAACGATTAAACAACTTGAGCTTGCTCTTTGGGGCAGCGAACAGTCTGTATGGATGTGGGACAGGACAAATAACAACGTTGAGTTAAAATTCTACGTTAATGCAAGTTTTGAAGTGTTCGAACGTGTTCTTAAATTTGATGATATTACTGTTGATATTCATCCCTACGATGCCGACGCTTTTGTTATCGACTGGAACAATCACGTTGAAGGTCACACATCTGAGTTACGGACAAAGTTTAGATTCAAACTTAAAAGTGATTATGTATGGTTTGAAATAAGAGGCAAGGTTAGTGCCTTTGACGACCAAGGTGCGCTGACTATTATTGGCACATTTACCAATATCTCTTCAATTGTCAGCAATCAGACAAAACTCAATTTAATGTCGGAGGCGTTTTCTAAATCAAAACAGCCCATGCTGATACTCAGCCAAAATATGGTAATTACAGAATACAACGAAGCATGGATACAGCAGCTTGACCCTAACGAACAGTCTTTAGATAGTGTCAGTTTTGCTGAATTAGTGCCGCTCAATAAAAAAGACATGGAAGCGATGCAAAGTTTGGGCTATTGCGAAAAAAATACCAAATTAACGATTGGCGATCAGGACGCTATACCCGTTGAGTTGTTAATCAATCAGTTTGAATCTACCGATACTTTATCGCAATTCTATATTGTATTAGTTAAAGACCTCACCGACACAATTGAAACCGAAAAGAAGCTCCACAATCTGGCGACTATCGACCCCGTTTCACTTTTACCCAACCGTTTTGAATTGCTCAATCAATTAACGATTCTTAGTGAAGGTAGCCGCGCATTTTTCGATATCTATTATATTGATTTGAGTGGCGTTAAAGAAGTTAGCGATGCCTTAGGTCATCAAAGCAGTGACGAACTGATTCACAATATCGCTCAAGGTTTGAGCAAAGAATTAGATGATGCATATATAATATCAAGGTGGGGAGGCAATGAGTTCATTGTTTCTCTCAATAGCGTTGAGAACGAGTCTCGCAATGCGCTTATTTTGGAAAATATTGCCCGAATACAAAGCGCAATTATCGACAATGCAGTAGTAAAAAGTGGTCAGCATTTTACGGTAAGTAGCTTTATTGGTGTAGCCAATTACCCTCAAGATGCTAGTACCGCCGACAGTTTAATCAGAAAAGCTGATGCAGCCTTGTACTTCTCAAAGCAAGCGACGCACGCTAATTATTCGATTTACAGCAAAGGTATGGCCGATGAAATTCTTAATCGTATTGAATTGCTCAATGACTTGCGCGACGCAATTAACAACGAAGAATTAAACTTTGTATTGCAAGGCAAGTACGATCAAGAGCGCAAGCTTATTGGAGCAGAGCTTTTGTGCAGATGGATAAGTGATAAGCATGGTTTTGTCTCACCTGGTGTATTTATTCCTTTGATTGAGCAATACGGTATGGAGTATCAACTAGGTATTCTGGCGATAAAAAGCGCGATGTCTTACTTGCAAACTTTAAATAAAATGGGCACAAAGGTACCAATATCTGTCAATATTTCAGCAACGCAAGCACTCGACCCGCAGTTTATAGATACCATAAAGACACTGTTTGAACATCAAGAAGTTGATGCTTCGCTGCTAGAATTAGAAGTGACTGAGTCAGTATTTATCAATGATAGTAGCAACGCCAATAAACGTTTAGATGACTTGAAGGCTATGGGACTGCGTATTTCTTTGGATGACTTTGGTACCGGTTATTCGTCTTTAAGTTACCTTGGACAGTTCAATTTTGATGTGGTAAAAATTGACCGTTCATTTATCATTGAAATCGAAAAAGACGAAAAAGCCAAAAAGCTCTTTTGTGCAATAATGAATATATGCCAGGCACTCGACTTAGATGTAGTAGTTGAAGGTATCGAGACCGAAAAACAATTCTCAATTTTACACAATGCTGGGGTTAATAAATTTCAAGGATTCTTACTCGGCAAACCCAGTGCATTTGAAGACTTTGTTGAGCAAAACCAAATACACTAACTTTGTTTAGTGGCCTTTAGCAGTTCAGCTAGCGACCTATCTGTAGGTCGCCTTTACCAGTAAGCCAAGCAATAGTGCAAATGTGAAACTCAGCAGGGTGCCTAGCATAATATACTCTGTGAGTTTACGGTCTTGTTCTCTTCGCATATCACCAAATCTGAATACGCTTTTCGCGGCCAGTAAAAAACCGATTCCTGCATATTGCCCCATAAGCACAAAAGTAATTACGAGTATTCTCTCGAGCGCGCCTATGTGTTCGCCGGCTGTTTGCAGCCCTTGAGAACTGTCTTTCGATATTTGTTCTGTATAAGGTCGTAAAATTAATTGAATTAAAATTGATAGGGGTTTAAACGCTAATGCA
>CAZXTD010000057.1:0-268 GCA_964643575.1 uncultured Glaciecola sp.
CATTGGCGCCATACCTGCACCACCGCCAACAAAAACCATTTCTGCATCGGTTTCTTTGGCAAAGAACTCACCGAACGGCCCAGAAATAGTTACTTTATCACCTGGCTTGAGTGACCAGATAAACGATGACATTTTACCTGCCGGCAAACTTAAATTGTTTGGTGGCGGAGTCGCGATGCGAACGTTAAGTAATATGATGCCTTCTTCTTCAGGGTAGTTAGCCATTGAATAAGCGCGGATCGTTTCTTCATCCACTTTAGATTCAACA
>CAZXTD010000057.1:278-19770 GCA_964643575.1 uncultured Glaciecola sp.
GTCTTTGTACTTAACATGGTGAGGTGGAGCTTCTATTTGAATATAACCACCCGCACGGAAAGGAACACTTTCACCGTCTGGAATACCCAATTTCAGCTCTTTTATGAAAGTGGCTTCGTTATTATTCGAAAGTACTTCACAATCCCACTTCTTAATACCAAATACTTCTTCAGGCAATTCGATTTTCATGTCTTGCTTAATAGATACCTGGCATGACAAACGGCAACCTTGTTTTGCTTCACGCTTGCTTATGTGGTCAAGCTCTGTCGGTAAAATTTCACCGCCGCCTTCTTTAATGTCAACAGTACACTGCCCGCAGCTACCGCCACCGCCACATGCTGATGATACAAAAATACCAGAATCTGCTAATGCACCAAGTAACTTACCACCGGGTTGGGTAGTGATAGTATTTTCTGGGTCACCGTTAATAAATATCTTCACGTCGCCGCTGGGTACTAATTTAGATTTCGCAAACATAATCACGAAAACTAAGATAAGTACGATGGCGATAAACATGCCTACGCCTAAATAAATTTCTGTTGGATTCATATTTTAAAACTCCCCGAATGCGCTACAGCTGAACGCCGGTGAAAGATTGAAAACCAAGTGCCATAAGGCCCGCTATCATAAATACTGAGCCTAAGCCTCTAATGCCATCGGGCATATCTGCATATTTAAGTTTTTCACGGACCGCGGCCAATAATACAATAGCTATCGCCCAGCCTATACCACTGCCGATGCCATAAACGATACTCTCTGTAAAGTTGTATTCACGTTGAACCGCAAACGCCACACCACCAAATATCGCACAGTTAACTGTGATCAACGGCAAGAAAATACCTAAGGCGTTATATAGTGCAGGAAAAAACTTGTCTAGCGTCATTTCCAATATCTGTACAAGTGCTGCGATAACACCAATGAAGGTCAAAAAGCTCAAAAAGCTTAAGTCTGCATCAGGGAATCCAGCCCATGCCAATGCGCCCGGCGCGAGTATTACGGTAAAAATGACCTGGTTAACCGGAACTGAGATGCCTAATACTACGATTACAGCGACACCTAAGCCCATTGAAGTTTTTACTTTTTTCGAAACTGCTAAGAAAGTACACATACCTAAAAATAAGGTAAGTGCCATGTTCTCAACGAATACCGCACGAATTAATAAAGATACATACTGTTCCATGCGAATTATTCCTTAGGTTCTACTTGTTCTGGGCGTGCAACACGAATCGCCCAAATCATTAAGCCAATAAGTATAAATGAGCTAAATGGTAAAATTAATAAGCCATTACCCGTATACCAACCACCGTTTTGAACAAGCGGTAAAATTTCAAAGCCAAGTAAGGTACCAAAACCGAGAAGCTCTTTAACAGTGCCAATTACGATTAAGATAAAGCTGTATCCTAAACCATTACCGATACCGTCTAAAAAGCTCATAGTAGGCGGCGACTTCATCGCGTATGCTTCTGCGCGCCCCATGACGATACAGTTAGTAATAATCAAACCAACGAATACAGATAGCTGTTTAGATATCTCATAAGAGAAGGCTTTAAGTATTTGATCGACCACAATTACCAATGAGGCAATTATCGTCATTTGAATGATAATCCGAACACTTGAAGGTATTTGGTTACGTATAAGTGATATAAATAAGTTAGAAAATGCACAAACTGCCGTTAATGCCAAAGACATTACCAACGCTGTTTCTAGTTTAGTCGTAATTGCCAGCGCTGAACAAATGCCCAGTACGTGCAATGCGATAGGGTTACTATCTACTATTGGCCCAAAGAGGGCTTTTTTCATTTCTTTAGTGTCAGCCATGATTGTGCCCTACGATTTCCAAGATTGATTTTTAAGATACGTGCCGTAACCATTTTCGCCTGCCCAGTAAACAAGTGTATTTTCAACACCATTACTAGTTAGCGTTGCACCCGAGAGCGCGTCAACAGCATAGTCGTTATCATTACCTACGTTTTTAGCTACCGAAATGGCAACTTCACCATCTTTGAACAACTGCTTACCATCCCATTTTGCCTGCCATGCAGGGTTTAGGATTTCTGCACCAAGTCCTGGTGTTTCTTTATGTTGATAATAAATAAGCTCGCGAATAGTTTGGCCGTCGTTATCAAGCGCTAAAAAGCCGTACATTAAGTCCCATAAGCCACTGCCGTGAACCGGAAGAATAATACGAACGACTTCACCAGCTTCATTTTTAATATGGTAGACGGTTGCTATAGTAGAACGCTGTTTAAAGCCAACATTACTGTTTTCAACTTTAACACCAAATTCTGCTGACTTAGCTGCCTTGTACATATCAAAGTCGTCAGATGGTTTATCTACATATGCACCCGTATCGAGCTCAATGAACTTTTCTTCCACACGGTCTGCATAAACAACTGCAATATCTTCTTTGGTTTTTGCCTCGGCTAATAACCCGGCAGCATTTAAAATGTTCGACTTTTTGTCTAGTGCAGCATTAGTTTCTTGAATTGAGCGCAAGCCAACAGCAGCGCCCGAGACAACAATTGAACATACTAAACAAACCGCAACAACAACGCCGACTGTTTTACCTAAAGTTTCTTTTTTACCCGACACGTGCAAGCCTCCGTTTGATATTGCTTTGTGCGACAAAGTAGTCAAACAATGGCGCCCACAAGTTTGCAAATAAGATAGCTAACATGATGCCCTCTGGAAAAGCAGGGTTAAGTGCTCGTATAAACACCGTCATAAAGCCGATAAAAATACCATAAAACCATTTACCTTGATTAGTAAACGATGCCGAAACAGGGTCGGTCGCCATAAAGAACATACCAAACGCCATTCCGCCTATTACAAAGTGGAAGTACCAAGGCATGTTTAACATTTCGTTTGTCGCACTACCGCCACCGATGATGTTTAGCAACAAGCCAAATCCGGCTGCACCTAGTGCTACGCCCGCTACAATTCGCCAACTGGCAATACGCATATAAATGATAAACAAACCACCTATAAGTATCATTAAAGTCGATACCTCACCAGCTGAGCCTGGAATATTACCCATAAAGGCTTGCCAGAACTTTTCGCTAGTGTAAAGCAATTCGTTAGTCGCTGGTTGCACGCCCGCAGCGACATACTCAGCTGCGTCTTTAACGCCGTTTGCCGCTTGAGTTAACCAAGTTGCGCCTGCGTAACCATCTGCTGCAACCCAAACTTGGTCGCCCGATATTTGTGCAGGATAGGCAAAGTATAAGAACGCTCGTCCAGATAACGCTGGATTTAAGAAGTTGCGCCCTGTGCCGCCAAATATCTCTTTGGCGATTACAATACCGAAGGTAATACCTAAAGCGACTTGCCATAATGGAATCGTTGCAGGAAGCGTTAATGCGAACAAAACAGAAGTAACAAAGAAACCTTCGTTAATTTCATGCTTACGCACGGAAGCAAACAATACTTCCCAAAAACCACCTACAATAAAGGTTGTGGCATAAATTGGCACAAAGAAACAAGCGCCATAAAACATCATGCCGCCCCAACCTGTAGAAGCGTCAAGCGTACCACCTAGCATTGTAAACAAACCCGCTTGCCAGATATCAGGTAAAGTACCTGCGCCTGCCATAATAGCGTAATGCGCCTGTGCACCAATGTTATACATTCCGTAAAACATAGCAGGGAAAGTTGCCATCCAAACCATAATCATGATGCGTTTGAGGTCAATACTGTCTTTTACGTGAGTGGCTGCCTTATTCACCATTCCCGGTGTATAAAAAATAGTGGCTGCCGCTTCATACAAAGCATAAAATTTTTCGTATTTTCCACCAGCTTCAAAGTCTGGTTCAATTTTTTCAATAAATGCTTTTAAACCCATGATTTACCCCTCAGACTCAATTGTAGTTAGGCATTCGCGTAACACGGGGCCGTAATCGTACTTGCCCGGGCACACGTAGGTGCACAATGCTAAATCTTCTTCATCTAATTCAAGTGCACCTAAGGTCTGCGCACCATCGGTGTCTCCAGACAATAAGTCTCTTAATAAAAGCGTTGGTATAACATCAAGCGGCATAATGCGCTCATAATTACCAATTGGCACCATTGAACGATCAGAACCATTCGTGGTAGATGTCATGTTAAATAGGCGCTTCGGATTTAAGTGTCCTAGGTACGCGCGAGTCACTGAGTGCTTGTCACTGCCCGGCGTGATCCAACCCAAAAATTTCTTCTCGCGGTCTTCAACAATTAGCGATACTTGCAAATGAAAACGACCAAGATAGGCGTGCGGGCCAATTGCTTTTACGCCGTTTAGCACAGACCCAGAAATAATACGCACTGGTGTATCAGCAAATTGGCCTTTAACCAACTCGTTGGTATATGCACCAATTTGCGTTTTAACAATTTTGGGTTCGTTAGCTGCAGGTCCGGCAACAGAAACAACACGACTCACATCAAGCTCACCGCTCGTAATAGTGGCGCCGATTGCAATCACGTCTTGATAATTAACGTGCCATACCGTTTTGCCCACACCGACAGAATCGAGGTGATGAATGTGAGTACCCACCAAACCAGAAGGATGCGGACCAGCAAACTCGTGCACTTCAACGCGCTCTCCAGAGGCGTCTACGTTAGAGCCAGCGGCTTTACATACAAACAGTTTACCTTCGGTGAGTCGCGCGAGGACTTTTAGGCCATTTGCGAAATCTTCTTTACGCTCGGCAATAACAATTTGTGGGTCAACGGCCAGTGGGTTTGTATCCACTGCGGTGACAAAAATTGATTTTGGTGTGCTGTCGATTGCAGGTGCTTTACTAAATGGACGGGTTCTGATGGCCGTCCAAAGTCCGCTTTCGACAAGAGTATCTACGAGCTTTTGACGGTCTGTACCATCAATAGCCGATGCATCTACTTTTGCAAACTCAACAGACTCATCACCTTTAAGGTTAATCACTACTGACTGCAAAACACGTTTTGCGCCCCGATTAACTTCGATGACTTCACCCGCTGCTGGCGCGACAAACTTAACCCCAGGGTTCTTTTTGTCTTCAAACAACAGCTGACCTTTTTTGACCACATCACCCACTTGAATGTGCATGGTGGGCCGCATACCAACGTATTCTTCCCCTAACACTGCAACCTTTGAAACAGAAGCAGCATTGCCAATCTTCTGTTCTGGGGCACCTTGTATAGGAAGGTTTAAGCCTTTCTTGATTTTAATCATAAGTAATTAATTACTCTCAAATAGTTACCAATTTAAACTGGCCTAAAACAAGCCATTTTAAATTGATGTCTATTCCATTAGGTATTAAAAACAACACGTACGTATTTAAAGCGGGTCAATGAATATACTCGAAATTCAGTAACATACGCTCGTCAACAGGGTTTTATTATTATTGTAATATGTTGTGTATCGGCTATTTTATAAGCAAATTAAGTGTCAAATTTGCTTGCCTGCCGATTTGTGGCGCGATTTTAGCATTAGTTGGGTATAAAAGGCTACGCTAATTATACCAAAAGCCTATTTATCTTATTTATATTGTTCACAGAATATTCCACCTTTTGTACTAACGAAATGCCGATACATGCAAGCAGGGCTTTGATTTATATCAAAGCCCTGCTTAAACGGTGTAACACTAATGTCTTAGTTTTATTCAATTAAACCCAGTCAACTAAAGGGTTTACGTCTGCTTCGTAATCTACACCTTTAATTTTAAAGCCAAACAAATTTAAAAACTCTGTGTTGTATCCTTCATAGTCACTTAATTCATGAAAGTTATGTTGCTCAACCTGATCCCACAGTACTTTTATTTTGGCCTGTGTCTCGTTATTTGTCTCTTTACCATCCATGCGATAGCGATTTAGCTCGTCTTTGGTGGGAGAATCTCCATACAGACAAGTATTGTACAAACCCGCTATTTGCTCAATACACCCCTCGTGGGTTCCCTCTTCTTTCATCACTTTATAAATAAGTGAAATGTATAAAGGCATGACCGGTATGGCGCTACTTGCCTGCGTCACTAAGGCTTTCAACGACGACACGTTGGCCTCAACTTTTAGGTCACTAAGACTGCTGATAATTTCAGCGGCAGCACGGTCGAGGTCTTCTTTCGCTAAACCAATAGTGGCTTGTCCATAAATTGGCCAGGTCAGTTCTTTACCAATGTAAGTGTATGCCGTTGTCTTACAGCCTGCACTCAACACACCTGCTGCGGCCAGATGTTTCAACCAACGTTCCCAATCTTCACCACCCATTACTTTTACCGTTTGATCTATTTCATCTTGATTAGCAGGCTCTAAGTTTATTTCGTGCACAAGGTCTTTATCGGTGTCATAAGTTTTAGTGGTGTAGGCCTGCCCAACAGGTTTAAGCGTCGATTTATAGACATCGCCTGTATCAGGGTCGGTTCGCCGCGGAGATGCTAAGCTATAGATGACCAAATCGACTTCACCCAAATCTGCTTTTATTTTATCAATTGTTTGGGATTTGATTTCATCAGAAAATGCATCGCCGTTAATACTTTGTGCATACAAGCCTGCGCCTTTTGCCTGCTTATGAAACGCCGCAGTATTGTACCAACCTGCAGTGCCTGTTTTTCGCTCTGTAGGTGGCTTTTCAAAACAAACACCCAATGTATTTGCGCCGTAACCAAAAGCCGAGGTTATTCTTGAGGCTAAGCCATAACCCGTAGAGCAGCCAATCACCAATACGTTTTTAGGCCCTTGCTCATCAAAATCAAGACTTTTTATAAAATCGATTTGATTAGATACATTTTGAGCGCAGCCCGCTGGGTGTGCGTTAGTACAGATAAATCCGCGTACTTTGGGTTTAATAACCATTAAAACTCCTTAAATATAATGAGCAATGCTTACATGCATTGTTGGTAAGGTGTATGGGTTGTTTGCATTTGAATATTAGTATGCAAAAAGACAACGCTTAACCGCAATATTTCTATATTACGGCGCGCATTGTAATGAATAATCAGTTTTTAACACATCTGTCCAGATACTGTTTAACCATATCTTTATTATGACAAGCCGTTTGGCTAAGCAAACCTGCCACTCTAGACTAAACAGCCTAGCTATTTCTAATCTGCGTTGCTAGTACTAATCTGTATTGCTAGCGATTTTCATAATACGCTTGTTCAGAAAGGACATGATATTTTTTCACATTTTCGTAAAACGCTTGGTACGAAGCATATATTCTTGCAAAGTCATCATTTTCAGCCGCTTTTGCAGTCATAACCTTTTCGCTTGCTTCTTTGAGTGCTTTAATTACTTCAGGCGGTAGCGACTTGACTTGCACTCCGTGCTCTTCAATAAGTTGAGTCATGGCCGTATGGTTTCGGGCCGTATATTCATCGAGCATATCTTGATTAACCGCACGTGTCGCGACTTCTACGATTTTTTGTAAATCACTAGGCAATGCTTTAAACGCTGCTTCATTCACAATAAATTCAAGTACAGTACCTGGTTCGTGCCAGCCACTGTGATAGTAATAATCTGCCGCTTTGTGTAGACCAAAGGTCAAGTCGTTATATGGCCCTACCCATTCTGTTGCGTCAATAGCGCCGCTTTGCAAAGATGTAAATATCTCGCCACCGGTCAAAGTTACAGGCAGTCCGCCCACTTCTTTAAGCACTTCACCGCCAAGACCAGGTATCCGCATTTTTAGACCCTGCAAGTCGTCAATGGAGGTTATTTCTTTTTTAAACCAACCCGCCATTTGAACACCGGAGTTACCTCCCATAAATGGGATCACGCCAAATGGCGCATAAAGTTCGCGCCATAATTCCAAACCACCGCCATAATGCACCCAAGCGTTCATCTCTGTTGCATTCATACCAAAAGGAATAGCTGAAAATATTGGCGCCGCAGGGATTTTACCTTTCCAATAATACGCTCCTGCATGTCCCATTTGAGCGCTGCCATTTGACACTGAGTTAAACACTTCAAAACCAGGGACGAGCTCGCCCGCACCATAAACTGTCACTTCCAGCCTACCACCAGACATCGAATTGACATATTCTGCAAAAGTCTCGGGGCCGCGGCCTAAACCGGGGAAGTTTTTTGGCCACGAAGTGACTAATTTCCATTTTATTGTTTCGGCTGGTTTGGCAACTTTAGCCCCGGCTTCGCTGCTGTCGCTCGCACCACCGCATGCAAATAAACTTAAACACAAAGCAAACACAATCAGGATTAAGCTTGGTTTACTGTCTAGTCCGTGTTGTATCTTAGTTGTTCCTAACATAGCTTTGAACATAATGAGTTTCCTTAAAATCGTTAATAAACGACGTCAACCAGCCAGGTGACTGTCTCTGGCCAAATCGCCATAATCACTAATACTAGCACTTGAATTAAAATAAAAGGGGCAACGCCTCTGTATATTTGTTCTGTTTTAACGCTTGGTGGCGCAACGCCTCTTAAATAGAACAGTGCAAACCCAAAAGGCGGTGTTAAAAACGAGGTTTGCAAGTTTACCGCTATCATTATTCCGAGCCACACAGGGTCTACGCCCATGATAATGAGTATTGGCGCAATAATTGGTACGACCACAAAAGTAATTTCAATAAAATCAAGAATAAAGCCTAGCAAGAAGATGAGTAACATCACCAATAGCATCGCAGTAAATACGCCGCCTGGCAAAGCTGTAAAAAGGTCTTTTAATAAGGTTTCGCCGCCTAAACCTCTAAACACTAAAGAAAAAATTGAAGCGCCAATTAAAATCAAAAACACCATACAAGTGACTTTAGTGGTCTCTTGCACAATGTATCTTACGTTGGGTCGGTTAAGCTGTTTTTTAATTGCCGCTAAGAACAAGGCGCCAACCGCGCCAACCCCTGCAGCCTCTGTTGGCGTAGCAAAGCCTAAGAGTATAGAGCCTAATACGGCCATAATTAACAAAAGAGGCGGTAGCAGAGCTAATAATAAGCCCTGCAAGTTAGCATGTTCGTTTTCTTGCCCATGTTCAGGCACTTGGCTAGGAGAAAATTTGCTGACGACTAACAAATAAAGTAAATATAAAGCCACCAATATTAGGCTAGGTAAAAGCGCCCCAACAAATAAATCGCCCACCGATATGCTATCGGGAGAAAATATGCCCATGTCTAGCTGTGCTTTTTGGTACGCGCTTGATAATACATCGCCCAATAAAACTAGCGCGATTGACGGCGGAATTATTTGACCTAAGGTGCCCGTTGCGCAGATAGTGCCACACGCCAACTGAGGTGAATAACCTCGTTGCAACATGGTAGGCAATGACAACAATCCCATGGTAACAACCGTTGCCCCCACAATCCCTGTGCTTGCTGCCAGCAACATACCTACTAGCACTACCGATACGCCCAAACCTGTTTTATATCGGCCCATTAAGGCAGACATGTTCACTAATAGGTCTTCTGCAATTTTAGATTTTTCAAGGACCACACCCATTAAAACAAATAAAGGGACCGCGATTAAGGTGGTGTTGTTTACAATGCCAAACAAACGGCTTGGCGTAGTCAGTAAATAAGAAGCATCAAACACACCAAAGAATATGCTTACGCCAGCAAATAGCAACGACACACCGGCAAGCGTCAGAGCAACGGGATAGCCGAGTAACAACACAAGGCATACAACGGCAAATAAAACGAGGGCCAAAAATTCCATCTATTGCTTTGCTCCATTAGCTTGGATCAAAAACAAAGTATGTTTAATTATTTCAGACAGTGCTTGCAAAAACATAGTGACAGAAAAAACTAATAAGAAACTTTTGAGAATATATACAAAAGGTAAACCACCGGGCTCACGACTTGATTCGAGCAATTGCCACGACTGCATCACGTAGTGCCAGCAATAAAAGGTGATGAATATACTAAGGGGTAATAGAAATAAAATGCAGCCAACTAAATCAACGATATGTTGTGTCCGCGCAGAAAACCGTCTGTAAAACACGTCTACCCTAACATGAGCCTGTTGTTGATATGTATAAGCACTGCCAAGTAAGAACACAGCGGCGTGAAGATAAGTGACTGACTCTTGCATTCCCACCCAGCCAAGATTAAACCCGTACCTAAGCACAACGATTGCAAAGGTGAAAACCGCCATTACAAGTGTGCAATATGCGATTGTTTTGCCAAGTATTTTATTGCTAGTGTCGATACCACGGCTGAGCGCGATTAACATCGTTTTCTCTATTATTGTAGTTACGCAAATGTTGAGGCTTAACCATTCTTTTTTATGCCGCTAGTATAAGATTTCAACTGCGTTTATATTGTTATTATGATAAAGATTGTATTGACTTGATGAGAGCCTTGCAACCTAGTTTTTGTTTACTTTAAATTACTATAAAAAAAGCCAAAAATCGTAAAACGACGTTTGGCTTTTTACAATGTCTTTAATGTGCACTTTTTCGTGACACACCTAGCTTATGATTTACCCGAGTATTTCAAGTAATTCAACATCAAAAATTAGCGTGCTATATGGACCAATCGCCGCGCCGGCGCCCTGCTCTCCGTAGGCTAAGTCGTGAGGTACATATAAGCGCCATTTGTCGCCCGTTGACATTAATTGTAAGGCTTCAGTCCAGCCTTTGATTACACCATTCACTGGGAATTCAGCAGGTTGGCCTCGGTCGTAGCTGCTATCAAATACAGTACCGTCGATAAGCGTGCCATGATAATGAACGCGCACAGTAGACGCTGCACTAGGTGTATCACCGCTACCTTCGTTAACGACTTCGTACTGTAAGCCAGAGTCAGTCACTTGAATTTCTTCACGTTGTGCGTTTTTCTCTAAAAAGTCGGCGCCTTCTTTTACCACTGCAGCAAACTGCTCTTGTTTGGCTTCTTGCATACGGGTGTGAATTTCGTTAAACGCAACGCGTAACTCATCATTGCCAACTTGGGGCATCGCCTTTGCAAAGCCATCTTTTAAGCCGGCAAGTACCACTTCGATGTCCAAACCGTCGAAAGGATTAGACACTAGCTGTTCGCCCATTTGGTAACCAATACCGTAACTTGCTTGCTGCTCTACGCTTGTATAAGAATCAGACACATTTTCTCCAAAAATAATCGTTTTAATTGTCGTTAAAAGTATAACTAATGGATCATACCACACAAGTTTGCAGAACTTTAGTCCGCACGTGCCTTTAAGGCCTTACAGGCCATAAAGGCTGCAATGTGCCTATTATAACTAACCATATATCAATTGTAGGTAAGTTATAAACCGAATAACTTAGACAGGACGACAAGATCACGGTATCTTTATTCGACAATAGTCGTAGAATCTGCACGCTACTGCAATTAAATCATTATCAATATAAAATTTAAAACTTGCTTGCTGCATAAGCTTGCAAACAAAACATGGAGTCCTTTTGAGTATGAATGAAGCATTGGTTGATCAACTTAAAGAAACAGTGAAATACCTAGGTGCAACCCTCGGTGAGACAATTAAAAATGAGTTGGGCGAGCAATGGCTGGCGCGTATTGAAGAAATTCGCCATAACGGAAGACACTCATCTAAAGGTGAACAACAAAGCACTGAAAAACTCGCAAAAGACTTAAGCAAGCTCGACAACAAATCATTGCTCACGATCGCTCGCGCATTTGCACAGTTTTTAACCCTGGCAAATATCGCAGAGCAAGAGTTTAATATCGCCGCAGGGCAAGATGCTTCTTTGGCGTCTCAACTTGGTGTGCTTAAACATTGATTTAGTGCTCACAGCTCACCCTACCGAAGTCACGCGTCGTACTAACATTCATAAACATAGGCAACTGGCAAATCAGTTGCAAAAACTTCACAATTCAAATTTATCTGACGTTGAATCTCGACGCGTTAAACAGCGCATCAGCGACCTAATTACCCAAGCTTGGCACACCGAAGAAATTCGTTCAGTACGTCCTACACCTGTAGACGAAGCGCGCTGGGGCTTTTCGGTAATCGAAAATTCTTTATGGGAAGCGGTACCTGACTTTTTAAGAGACTTAGACGACTATTTAAGTGTTAATTATGATGCTCAGTTACCACTAAATGCCAAACCTGTGCAATTTAGCTCATGGATGGGTGGTGACCGCGACGGTAATCCTTTTGTAACCTCAAGCGTTACTCAAGAAGTGCTGCTCAGAGCAAGACGCCGTGCAGCCAAATTATTCTTAAACGATTTACATCAGTTATACACCGAACTTTCGATGAATGACTGTAGCGACAGCCTGCGCGAAAAGGTAGGTGAAGCCCGCGAACCTTACCGAGCAATTCTTAAACCCTTAATCGAAAAGCTGACAATTACGCAACAAGGTAGAGTGGATCCAAGTGAATGGCTATCAGACAACGCCGAACTCCAACAGCCCTTGCTTGATTGTTATCACTCACTAATAGAATGCGGCATGCAAGTAACTGCAAATGGTGAATTACTCGATTGTTTGCGTCGTTCACATTGCTTTGGCATGCACCTGCTTAAACTCGACGTGCGCCAAGACTCGCAGCGCCATGCAGATGTATTCAGTGAACTCACTCGCTACTTGGGCATGGGCGATTACAACCAGTGGAGCGAGCAAGACAAACAAGCATTTTTGCTACGTGAGCTCGCATCACGCAGGCCATTAATACCTCAAGATTGGCAACCATCTGATGATGTTCAAGAAGTACTCGATACCTGCCGAGTGATCGCAAAAAATGGTAAAGATGGCTTTGGTATTTATATCATTTCAATGGCCAGTGAGCCTTCTGATGTACTCGCTGTTCAACTGCTATTAAAAGAAGCTGGGGTGAGCTGGCCTATGCCAGTAGCACCTCTATTTGAAACCCTTGATGACTTAAATAACTCACCCGAAGTAATGCAAAAGCTGCTAAGCATAGACTGGTATCGTGGCTATATTGGCGGTCAGCAATATGTGATGATTGGCTATTCAGATTCTGCCAAAGATGCGGGCTCTATTGCCGCAGGTTGGGCACAATACAGTGCACAAGAAGCGTTGGTTAAAATCGCTAGCGAAAACCAGCTTAAGTTAACCTTATTCCATGGCCGTGGCGGCACAATAGGTCGCGGTGGATTGCCGGCCAAAGCGGCAATTCATTCTCAACCTCCGGGCTCGTTAGATGGAGGATTTAGGGTTACCGAGCAAGGTGAAACTATTCGTTATAAGTTTGGCATGCCGCAATTAGCAAAACGTAGTTTGTCGTTATACGCTTCGGCGGTATTAGAAGCGGTATTGCTTCCACCACCTGAGCCAAAAGCACAATGGCGTGATGTGATTGGCGAAATGGCTGACAAAGGACGCGACAACTATCGTCATACTGTGCGCCACGACCCTGAGTTTGTTCCTTATTTTAGAGTGGCAACGCCAGAGCAAGAACTTGGCAAATTGCCTCTTGGTAGCCGGCCTGCCAAGCGTAATCCGCAAGGCGGTATTGAAAGTTTACGTGCAATTCCTTGGATATTTGCATGGGCGCAAACCCGTTTAGTATTGCCGTCGTGGTTAGGTGTAATGAAAGCTGTTGATGAAGTTAACACCGGTGACAATCAAGTTATTGTGCAAGAAATGATTGAACAATGGCCGTTTTTTGCATCACGCTTGTCAATGCTCGACATGGTCTTTCAAAAAGCTGACCCTAAAGTAAGCGAAGCCTACGACAAACGCCTCGTGCCCGACAACTTAAGTCACTTTGGTAAAGCCTTGCGTGATGAATTAACGCAATCGATGCAAAGCCTTCTAAAAATGACGGGCCACGAGCATATGATGGAGGACTCGCCCCATGCTCGAAACTCCATGTTTATAAGAGCTGGCTACCTGCAACCCTTGCATTATTTGCAAATCGAACTTCTAGATCGCATTCGAAAGGCTGAATCCTCTGAATGTAAAGATGAAGATAAAGCCGTGCTAGAGCGTGCGATGATGGTAGCCATCACTGGTATTGCCGTAGGTATGCGAAACACAGGCTAATATGACAACAACTATGGTCAATATTGGACTTAGCAACCCTAAATCAGCCAGCAACGTTGCCGTTATTCTGCGCGCTGCTGGTTGTTATGGAGTATCAGCTATTAATTACACCGGCACGCGCTACACATATGCAAAAGCATTCAATCAAGATACCAAAAATTTTCGAGACAGCATTCCTACTCATGCTGTTGAAGACTTATTAGCAAACAAACCCAACGGGGCATTGAGTGTTGCTATCGAGCTAGTCGAAGGTGCAGTGCCCTTACCCGAATTTGAGCATCCTGATAACGCGTACTATATTTTTGGGCCTGAAGATGGGTCGCTGTCCCAAGAAATAGTGGACGAATGTGACCACGTTGTATACATTCCAACGTGCTCCAGCATGAATTTAGCTGTAACAGCGAATGTGGTGCTTTACGACCGTTTAGCAAAGAGTGATTACGATAAAAGCGCGGAGTTTTTGCTAAATAGCCGAGATAAAAACAACAACACGCGCAAATAAGCGCGTGTTGTAATCTTTAACGAAGCCTTTTAAAGACTTGTGTTTAATGGCTAGCCCTTTACGAAATCAACACCCATTTGAATGTCGTTGCGCAGGCCGTCTAGCATATCTTCTTTCGCTTTTTGCTCAAACGCGCTTAACTCACCATAAGGCAAGATTTCTTCAACACCGTTTTTGCCTAAACGAACTGGATGCGCGAAAAACGCAGCATCTTCAGAGCCATCTACTTGCACGTAAGTGTACTCAACCACGTCTTCACCTTTCAACGCCGCAACGAGCGATAAACAAAAACGTGCCGCAGCCTGGCCCATTGATAAAGTCGCAGACCCACCGCCTGCTTTTGCCTCGACGACTTCGGTACCAGCGTTTTGAATACGCGGTGTGAGCGCAGCTATTTCTTCGTCAGTAAAGCTTACACCTTCTACTTGTGACAATAAGGGTAAAATAGTGGTGCCAGAGTGACCACCAATAACCGGTACGTGCACTTCTGATGTGCTCTTGCCTTTTAGTTCGGCGATAAAGGTTTCTGAACGAATGACATCAAGGGTAGTCACACCAAACAATTTATTTTTATTGTAAACGCCTTTTGCTTTGAGTGTTTCGGCAGCAATTGCAACTGTAGTGTTAACTGGGTTGGTGATAATACCAATACACGCCTCTGGGCAGTTGTCTGCGCATGCTTCAATTAGGTTTTTCACGATGCCCGCGTTAATATTAAACAAATCAGAGCGGTCCATACCTGGCTTTCTTGGCACGCCGGCTGGAATAAGTACAATGTCACAACCTGTTAAGGCTTTTGCCAAATCGTCTGCGCCAAAACCTGCAACGCTCACGTCGGTAGGAATATGGCTTAAATCAACGGCAACACCTGGTACAACCGGTGCAACGTCGTATAAAGACAATTCAGAACCTGCGGGTAATTGCGTTTTAAGCAATAACGACAAAGCCTGACCAATACCACCTGCTGCGCCCAATACGGCTACTTTCATAGAGTTATCTCCGATAAACAAGATTGATAAATTGAGCGCGAAGATTAGCCCAAATAACGCAAAATCTCAATCACCCTATAGTCGCAATGCATAATTAAACTCATTTGTTGCGTATATTGGCAAATTTTTAAGCTTTAGCGCCGACAAAAATTGCCATTGCGCGATGCTTGTAGGAGAATAAAGAATCGTTTGGCAGTTCGTCTTCATAAAAATATAAACAAAAGAACCTATGACCTCACCAAAACAAGACATATTAGTGAAAGCTTTTCGCGAAATCCTAACCACCGAAAGTTACGGCTCTCAGGGTGAAATAGTCAACGCCCTTAAGAGCGCCGGCTTCGACAATATTAGCCAGTCGAAAGTGTCGCGAATGTTAAGCAAGTTTGGTGCGGTACGTACTAGAGACGCTCGAGGTGACATGGTTTATTGCTTGCCACCAGAACTTGGCATGCCAACGGCGAAAAGCCCCGTTAAACAGCTCGTTTTAGATATTGTGCATAATAATGTAATGGTGATAATCCGCACAAGCCCCGGTGCTGCTCAGCTCATTGCTCGCTTACTAGATTCATTAAGTCACACCGACGGTGTGTTGGGCACAATTGCAGGAGACGACACTATTTTTATAGCTCCAGCAGATATCGAGCATATTGAAGAATTACGCCAACGCGTACAGGATTTATTCGATAGCGTTTGAAGATGCAAAACTACCCTTCTTGCTTCAACTCAAGTGCGTATTGATACAATTGTTTTTTATTTACCTTGTAGTGCTCACTAACGATACTAGCCGCAACTTTCGGGGGTAATTCTGCGACCAAAGCTTGCATCAAGCTCATGGCTTCGGTTGGCAAGCTTTGCTGCGGTGGCGCTTGACACTTTAGCATCAACACAAATTCACCCTTTTGACGCGCAGGCTCAGCCTGTAACCACGCAAGTACTTCTTGGGCAGTGCCACTGACGTAAGTCTCAAAATGTTTGCTGATTTCTTTGGCAAGCACAATTTGATGCCCTTCTGGCAATACCTCTGAAGCATTTTGCAATGTGTCGACAACCCGCCGAGGTGCCTCGTAAAAGATGCTCGTGGTATAACTTAATGCAGCACTTAATAAGGCTTCTTGCTTAGCTTTTTGTTTAACGGGTAAAAAACCTAAAAAGGTAAACTTGTCGGTGGCCAAACCAGAGGCGCTAAGCGCTGTTGTTAATGCGCATGGCCCCGGTAATGCAATAATTTGAATGTCGTGCTGACGACAAGTGCTCACTAATGTATAGCCAGGGTCACTAATTAGCGGCGTGCCTGCATCGGATATCAGCGCAATGCAATCGCCCTCTTTCAACTTAGTCACCATTAATTGAGTTCGCTGGTGTTCATTATGGTCGTGCAAACTCATTGTTTTGGTTTTAATTCCAAAATGCTGCAACAAACTACCCGAATGACGAGTATCTTCTGCCGCAATTAAGTCCACCTTGCTTAGCGTTTCAATTGCTCGCTCACTCATATCTGACAAATTGCCAATAGGCGTGGGCACAATATACAAAATACCGGTCAAATGATTCTCACAACAGCTTTACTCAAGTTGGCGCTAGTCTACCTTAAACCAGAGCGTAAACTAAAGATCAGATTCTTATAAATACCCTAGATCTTTTTCCTAAGCCAAGTACACTACTCATATGAATAACGGTGTCTTTTTAACTCGTTGGTAAATGACAACTAATGGAATCTACTTTAATGCGCTTAAACGCAATAGCTAAGTATGCTCGTGCAGGCTTTATCGCAAGTTTTGTTTTGCTGTTTTTGGGAGCTTGTGCAACGCCAAGTAAACAAACATCAGTGCCGCGCACAACAGTTGAAAAAACTGATACACAAATAGCCGAGCCTACTTCAAAACTCGCTCAATTAGCAATCAAGTACGCTAATGTTTCGGCGAGTCAAAACCCGCAGCGAAATGCCAACCTTTTAGCTTTAGCCAATAACGAAATCGAAGCAAATAATTGCGCAAGGGCAGAAATTATCTTAAAAGCAATTGAACCAAGTTTAATAGAGTCTGCCAACCAATCAGTTTCATACTTATACAAAATTGAATGTACGCTAAATAAAATAAGCAGTAACCAAGCTTTTGCATCGAACAACAATGACTATAAAGACGCTAGCTTAGCATCCGCTTCTGGCGCTTCAAATACGAGTCTTGCTGATTTACAGTATGCATCTAGCATAGAGTTGCTTGATACTTGGCAAGGGCGAGCCGAGGCCCGCGTGTTGACACCCATGCAGGCAGAGCGTTTGACGCTTGCACGGGCACAAATTGCCGCACTTCAGAATAACTATGATTTAGCAATTAAGCAGCTACTTACCTTGTCCAATAGCAATAATACTGACTCACTATCCACAATAAGCAAACAACAAAAGAACGATTTGTTGTGGCGCTGGTATTCTCGCCTTAACGCGCAACAGCAGCTTAGCTTGAGTCGTCAAGATCCGCTCATTAACGATATTTCGACGCTTTTTAGTATGATTCAAGACAGCTCAATTAACGATACCGTTCGTCAATCTTCCATTAAACAATGGTTAGCGCAAAAATCCTCAGCCAGCATAAGCACTCACCTGCCGCAACAACTTAAACGTTACCTAGCGCTCGAAAGAAGCAAACAAGGTCAAATTGCCGTACTTTTGCCTTTATCAGGCAGGTTATCAAGTCAAGGTGAGGCAATTAAACAAGGTATGTTAAGCGCTTATTTGCGAGAAGTGAGTGAGTCGGCAAATAATATAAGCAAGCCGTCTAATCAACTCGTCTTTATTGACACTGGGTCTAATACTGAGATGCCCACAAGCGTGAATGCCGAATTACTTGCATCTTTTGATATGATTATTGGCCCTCTTTTAAAGTCGCATGTAGCGCGCATTGACTCATTTGCGTTACCGCAGTTAAAACAGGTGGTTTTAAATAAAGCCGAATCAGATTCTCAAGCAAGCGTAAGCAGTGACAATAGCAATCACGGTAATGTAAGCACACTATCAAATTTCGAAGTCAGTTCCGAAAATGCTTCGATTACCGCATACTTTGCTTTATCACCCGAACAAGAGGCCGAGCAGTTAGTCTTGCTGATGCGCAAACGCAATATTACTAGTCCTATCTTAATACGCGATAACTCTACTGTTTCAAATAGAATGGCAAGCGCATTTATCCAAGCTTGGGAAAATACCGAGCCTACAATAAAGAAAGCTAACACCAATACCCAGCGCAAAACCAACATACAAGAAATAACGTTCACCAGTAATAAAAGTATGCGTGTGGGCATAACGTCTGCGCTAGACGTATTGCAAAGCCAACAACGCATAAAACAGTTAGAAAACTTGAGTCAAGAGAGAGTTTATAGCGTAACCCGTAACCGCCGAGACATTGATGCCTTCGTGGTTTTTTCGCGACCCGACGAGCTTGAACTCATCAACCCTATTATTGAATCGAGTATTAGCCTTTTTACCAATGAACAATTGCCGGTTTTCGCTAGTTCGTATAGCTATGACCATAAACAAAGTAAAAATAGCCAAAGAGACTTACGTAACTTAGTGTTTGTCGATATGCCTTGGTTAATTGAAAACAGTAATGGCAACAAGCGCAACGATGAACTATCTAAGCAAGTGGATGAACTGTTTAATCAGCCACCTAGCGCTTTTTTACGATTATTTGCTTTTGGTTATGATGCACTTGCAGTGGCCGACAACTTGGCACAATTGAGTATATTTGATCACATGAAAATTGATGGTTTGAGTGGCACACTTTCTTTAGATGGTTCACTTGAGCTGAATAGAGAGCTTGCTTGGTTTGCAATAACCGAAGGTAGCAATTAGATACAAGAACATATGAGAATACGAAAGGAACTCGTCACTCATGGACAAATTTAGACAGGCAAAACAAGATGGTATTAATGCAGAACAGCGCGCAAAACGCTATTTACGCGAACACGGTTTGCAGTTTATAGAACAAAATTATCGCGTCAAATTAGGGGAAATTGACCTCATCTTTAAACAAAATGACACGCTATTATTTGTTGAAGTAAAATACAGACAAACCGCAAGCCATGGTTACGCCGCTTAATATTTCACAGCGAGTAAAAGAAGTAAAATGAAC
>CAZXTD010000057.1:19780-21326 GCA_964643575.1 uncultured Glaciecola sp.
TTGGTCTGGTAATAGTAATGGGCAAAGAAATAGAAATGTTCTAGATTATGTAGATCCTACAATCCCAGATGATGTTACAGAAAGTACAACAGACCAAACAAGTAACACAGGTTTAATTAAATTAAGTGCTATTTACAAGAACATAAATTAAACTTGCATCACACAAATTTACGTATTGATGTAATTGCTATAGACAACCAAGAACTAACTTGGCTAATTGGCGTCTAGATAAGCAGGGCTTTTGCCAATAATAAATACTTATGGAAACCGAATTACCATGACCAGTATGATAGACAATATCAAAAAAAGCTTTACCGAGAGCATACAAACCAAAATAGCTGCCGCTGAGGCACTACCTGAACCTATCGAAAAGGGCGCAAAGATGATGATTGATGCACTCATTAGAGGAAACAAGATCTTATCTTGCGGAAATGGAGGTTCGGCTGGCGATGCGCAACACTTTTCTTCGGAATTGCTCAATCGATACGAGCGCAATCGACCGTCTCTGCCTGCAATGGCACTTACCACCGACAGTTCTACTATTACCTCTATCGCTAACGACTTTTCGTATGACGAAGTGTTTTCGAAGCAAGTGAAAGCGCTAGGTCAAGCGGGAGATATCCTACTGGCTATTTCAACCAGTGGTAATTCTGCAAACGTTATTAATGCAATGCAGGCCGCGCTTGCTCGCGATATGACGATTGTTGCGCTTACTGGCAAAGACGGTGGCGAAATGGCAGGGTTTATTGGTGAAAACGACTGTGAGATTAGAGTTCCTTCATCGCGAACAGCACGAATCCAAGAAGTTCACTTGTTAGTGATACACAACTTATGTGAATCTATCGACAATGCGCTTTTTCCTATCGTAAGCGGAGACTAAATATCTCATGAAAAAGTCATCAATGTTAAGTTTGGTCATCGCGGTTGGTGTAATTGTGTCATTACAAGGTTGTGTATCTGTAGTTGCTGTAGGTGCAGCAGGCACAGCAGCTGCAACAACAAGCGACAGACGAACTCTTGGCACACAGATAGACGACAAAACAATGTCGGCTCGAGTGAGCACTGCTATTAATAAAATACCCAATGTTGAAGAGCAAGCAGACGTGAGTGTGCATGTGTATAACGGACAAGTTTTATTAACTGGCCAATCGTTGACACAAGAAATCATTCAACAGTCAGAGGCCGCAGCCAAGAGCGTTGAGCATGTGCTAAAAGTCCATAATCAGGTACGCCTGGGAACGCCAATACCCACCAGTTCAACCATCAATGACATCTGGCTTGGTACTAAAATTCGAACACTGATGACCACCGACAACGATGTGCCCTTGCTCAAACTTGATTTAATAGTAGAAGATAGCGAAGTGTTTATTATGGGCCAGTTAACTAAGCAAGAGGCTAGCGCAACGGTTGAGCTTGTGAGAAATGTAGATGGTGTGGCTAAAGTAATAAGAGTAATGGAGCTGATTAACTAGTTAATCATTACTAGTAGAATCACTCACCATTGCATTTTATTATTTGACGACGCGAAGACCGGGCTTGTTCTTCG
>CAZXTD010000057.1:21426-24204 GCA_964643575.1 uncultured Glaciecola sp.
ATCGGGCGCTTCATTTTGAGCAGGTGGTTCAGGAACCGTAAACACTGTGCCTGCTCCGTTTTCCTTTGCATACACTGCACTTACCGCCACGCAAGGAAAAGAAACCAACATAGGCTGACCAGAGAATCGAGCTTGAAAACTTATCCACTCAAGATCTATCGAAAAGTTAACGCAAGCGCTTGGTGATACATTGAGAACAATTTGCCCGTTATTGACGAATTGAGTCGGAATTTGTACGCCAGGGTAATTAGCATCTACGACCATATAAGGCGTGCAGTCATTGTCGATTATCCAATCGAAAAACGCACGTAGTAAATAAGGCTGGTTAGATGTCATGTCTTTCATACAAATTCCTCCACAATACTCTTAAACTGATCCGTTTAAAGAGGATTATGGATCTCACGTTCTTGATCGGTAAGCGATGCTTTAAACGAACCTCGTTCGAAAATACGCTTCATGTAGGCGACTACTTCACGACTGCCTTGACCATCAAGCTCAATATCTAGCGCAGGAAGGCGCCACAATAACGGTGCTAAATAACAGTCTACGAGGCTAAACTCTTCGCTCATAAAGTAGTCTGTCTCAGCAAAAATAGGCGCAAGGCTAAGTATGGCTTCTTTTAACTCAACACGTGCTTCTTCTGCGCCAGCTTCGTTGCGAAATACTCGAGACGCTAACGAATACCAATCTTGCTGAATGCGGTGCATCATTAAGCGACTCTGACCACGTGATACAGGATACACTGGCATGAGAGGTGGATGTGGAAAACGCTCATCTAGGTATTCCATGATGATGTGCGATTTATATAAGACAAGCTCTCTGTCTACAAGCGTAGGGACCGTTCCGTAAGGGTTAAGCTCGAGTAACTCTTCATTTATCTGATTAGGGTCGGTGTAAATTATTTCAACGCCAACACCCTTTTCAGCGAGCACTATGCGCACTTGATGAGAGTAAATATCTATGTTGTCAGAAAACATAGTCATTATAGAACGTTTGTTAGTGGCTACTGCCATTAAAACCTCCGCAAGATTTGTAGTGCTTTGCAGCTACAAAAATTTGTTGTTAAATATTGCTGTTATTTTTTACTGCTAAATCATAACACATAAAAAGGGGCGCTATTTTTCAATAGTGCCCCTCAAAAAATAGCGCCAAATTGTATACTATTACTTCACATCCCGCCAGTATTCTTTCTTAAGCAATAGCGCTAACACAAAGAATATAACAATGAATATGAGTACGTTGCGGCCAATTGCTTCAGACTGCAAACGCGAAGGCTCACCAGAGTATTCTAAGAAATTCACTAGGTCTTCTATCGCCACATCATATTCTTCAGCGTTTAATTTGCCGTTACCGTCGGTCGTGAGGCCATTCGGACGTTCTACCATCTCACCATCAACCATAACTGTTTCTGTTGCTAAGCGAGGCGTTCCTTGTAAGCCTTCCAACACATGTGGCATACCCACATTAGGAAAAACTAAGTTGTTAACGCCAAACGTTTTACTCTCATCCACATAAAACGTACGCATATAAGTGTAAATCCACTCTGGACCTCGTACACGAGCGACCAGCGTTAGGTCAGGAGGTGGAGCACCAAACCATGTTGCACTGTCAACTGCAGGCATCGGAGATGTAATGTAATCAGATACCTTTTCGCCAGTAAACTGAAGATACTGTTGACCTAAGTCTTCAGGAATACCTAGGTCGTTAAACGTACGCTGGTAACGTTGATACTGCATTTGGTGACAACCTAAGCAGTAGTTCATGAATATTCTTGCACCATTTTGCAAAGACGCTTTATCTTTAAGGTCAATATTCACATCGTCTAGCGGATAATTAGAACCTGCAGCAAAGGCAAAACTAGGAACCAATAGTAATAATGCTAACCATTTTTTCATCGTGGTATCCTCGTCGGTACAGGTTTCGTCTTCTCATTTTTAGAATAGATAAACAGCAATATAAAGAAGCCAAAATACATCACTGTAGCAATTTGCGAAGCAGTAATTTTCCAAGCTTCTTGTGGTGTTCCACCAAGATAGCCCAAGAATATAAACACAATTGCAAACACGATAAGGTTAGCAGTGTGTAAGCCACTTCTGTAGCGCCATGAGCGAACGTTACTGCGGTCAAACCATGGTAAAGCAAACAAGAATGCTATTGCACTGAACATCGCAATAACACCCATTAGCTTGTCAGGCACAGCCTTCAAGATTGCATAAAACGGTGTGAAGTACCAAACAGGGAAAATATGCTCTGGTGTTTTAAGTGGGTTCGCAATTTCAAAGTTTGGATGTTCTAAGAACTTACCGCCCATCTCAGGTGCGAAAAACATAATGTAACAAAAAGCAAACAAGAAAATACTAAATGCCACCAAATCTTTGAGCACAATGTGTGGGAAGAATGGCACTACATCATCGGCGATGTCGTACTTTTTAGTGTAATATTCGTGGATTTCCCACTTGGTTTTGTCTTCTTCAGCAAGGCTTCCTTTAGGATGCTTAATGTTCACACCGTCTGGGTTGTTTGAGCCAACTTCGTGAAGCGCAATAATGTGTAAAAACACCAAAATAACGATAACGAGTGGCAGAGCGATAACGTGCAGAGCAAAGAAGCGGTTTAGCGTTGCGCCAGAAATAACGTAGTCACCTTGAATCCATTCAACAAGATCTGGGCCTACAACCGGTATTGCACTAAACAAAGATACATTTACCTGTGCGCCCCAGTAAGACATCTGACCCCATGGCAATACATATCCCTTGAAAGCTTCAGCCATCAAGGCAA
>CAZXTD010000058.1:0-993 GCA_964643575.1 uncultured Glaciecola sp.
GTTTTACCCGCAACACGATAACCAGGAACACGGGCCTTTATGCCCGAGCCACCTTCAGTAGTGACCGTTTCCATCATTAGTAATATATCTTGAGCCGTTTGCTCTGACATCACTCGCTCTTCCATTTGAACGGGCGTGATATCTTTTACGATTTGTAAGGGGCGTTTAATGCCGCCATTACCAATGGTGGCGTACATCCGAGCGAGCTGCGCTGTCGTGACAGAAATATTATAACCAAAAGACAAGCTTGAAATTTCATGATCTGACCAGCGCGGGCGTTCGTGGAAAATACCATCCGACTCACCAATCATATTTAAACCGGTGTCGCTCATTAAGCCCATGTTATAGTAAAAATCGATAAGCACTTCTTTTGGCATAGACAGCGCCATTTCAGAAGTTCCCATATTGCTGGAATACTTGATGACTTCACTAATGCTTATTTTACCAAGGTTTCTGCCATCTTGTATCCGACTGCCACCTAAACGCTTCCACCCCGGTGAGGTATCAATAATGCTGTCTGCCTGATAACTTTCGTTTTCAAGTGCAGCTAGCACAGCCATTGGTTTTAAAGCAGAGCCCGGTTCGTATGCGTCAGTGATAGCCCGATTTCGTACTCGGTGACTCGACACGGTTGCTCGGTTATTGGGATTGAAAGACGGCGTATTGGCCATTGCAAGTACCTCACCGCTGTGTACATCGACAATCATTACCGACGCTGAGGTCGCCTCATAAAGCAAGGTAGCTTCTTTTATCTCGCGGTACGCTAGCGCTTGAATACGTTGATCTATAGTCAAGCGCACATCTTTGGCTTTTTTGCCCGCTTCCTGCTCCATAATTTCGACCTGCCGATTTTTTGCATCGCGTCGTATTTTTCGTTTATCAGGCGTACCTGTAAGCCAAGTATTATATAAGCTTTCGATGCCTTCTAGTCCAACATCATCCACATCAGTAAAGCCAATAACGTGCGCCGACACCTCCCCTGTTGGGTAATAC
>CAZXTD010000058.1:1003-23798 GCA_964643575.1 uncultured Glaciecola sp.
TTTCGCTTCATTTCGCAAAAAGATGCCCGGTATTTTCAGTTTCTTTACAAAATCAGCCATCGCCGGTGTCACTTGGCGCTCTAAATAAACAAATCGATTTTTAGGGTTGTCGACTCGGTCGACTAGCTTATCTACATCCATGTCTAGTACCTCTGCCAAGGCACGCCATAAACGCATGTCAGAAAAACCGGCTTCGTCGGCAATGACTTTTGGGTCAGCATAAATTGCTTGAGCAGGCACGCTTACCGCTAAACTTTGACCATGACGGTCGGTAATTAGGCCTCGATAGCTGGGCACGTCACGCACCCTGATTGTGCGGTTGTCGCCATGTTCAATCAAATAATCAGGCTTGATTACTTGAATATAAGCAGCACGGCTTGCAAGGGCAGCAAATACGCCGAGCACAACAATAAGCACAAGCACAAAACGCCAATGAACAAAGGTAGGCCTTAGCTTTTTTTTAGCTTGCTGACCTTTGCTTCCGCGCTTATTTGAAGGGCGTTTACGAGGTTTTTGAAGTGTTGCCGCGACGGTCATTTACTTCACCCTCAACAAAACTTCGTCTTCGCGAGAAGGACGTCGCATATCAAGTTTTTCAGATACCGCTCGCTCAATTAAATTGTGCTCGGTAAGCGCACTTTGCTCAATCATTAGATGTCGCCACTCTACATCTAGCGCGTCTCTTTCTTGAATGAGTTGTTCATGAGCAATATTCAATTGACGATTTTCATGAGCACTTAAAATGACGGCTATCGACGATGCAATCACTAAAAAGAACAAAATGATAAGAAACAAATGCCGGCTCAAGTCCGACATTATAATAATAAAAAGATTGAAGTTAGTGGTTTTTGCGTTCACAGTTTTTCCGCCACTCTAAGCACCGAGCTACGAGCGCGCTTGTTCGCTTCTATTTCTTGGTCACTAGGTTTTAACGCTTTGCCTATGGCTTTTAAACGTTTGCCCTCATCAAGCACAGATTGCGCAAGGGGTAATTTATTTGGGTACACTTTTCCTTTTGATTGACTTTTTATAAATCGCTTTACCATTCTGTCTTCAAGTGAATGAAAACTAATTACAGCCAAGCGTCCGCCCGGCTTTAATATATCGACACTTTCACTCAACCCAAGTTCCAGTTGTTTTAGCTCGCCATTAATAAAAATCCGAACGCCCTGAAACGCTCGCGTTGCAGGGTGTTTAAATTTGTCTTTTACCGGCACGGCTCTATCAATTAGGTCAGCAAACTCTTTTGTTGTCTCAAGAGGTTTGATTTCTCTTTGCTCAAGCACAGCATGGGCAATACGAGTGCCAAACTTCTCTTCACCATACTGCTTAATAACATTTGCGATTTCTTCCAAGCTTGCACTGTTCAGCCATTGTGCAGCGCTGATGCCAGCGCCTGTATCCATGCGCATGTCTAAAGGGCCGTCTTTCATAAAGCTAAAACCACGGCTTGCGTCATCGAGTTGAGGAGATGACACGCCAATATCCATCAACACGCCATCAATTTTACCGTACAAATCTAAATCGTTAATCACCACTTTAATGTTGGCAAACGCGCAGTGATAGATGCTAAAACGAGAGTCTGTAGCGAATTTTTCTGCGGCTTTTATTGCTTCTTGATCGCGGTCTAATGCGATTAAACGCCCATTTGGCCCTAGCGCTTCTAAAATTGCTCGGCTATGCCCGCCGCGGCCAAAGGTTGCGTCTACATATACACCGTCGGCGCGCACATTAAGACCCTCGACCGACTCATGTAAAAGTACGGAAAGGTGGGAAAAATCAGTACTCATAGTGAAAAGTCCTGCAACCTTTCCGTTTGTTCGTACTGTCCATTTTTTTCGGCTTCAAGATCTTCAGCTACTTGTTGTTGCCAAGTAGATTGACCCCAAATTTCGAAGCGATTTCGCTGACCTACTAACATGATTTCTTTTTCGAGATGTGCGTAATCGCGCAGGGTAGGTGCAAGCAAAACACGGCCACTTTTGTCCATATCAACTTCGCTTGCATAACCAATGAGTAAACGTTGAATGCGTCGTTCGTCTGGGTTCATTGTAGAAAACTTACTGAGTTTTAACTCAATCTCTTCCCATTCGGGAAGGGGATAAAGTAACAAACAGGCTTGTCTATTGTCGACAGTACATACCAGTTGTCCCTGGCAATCATCCATAAGTGATTGACGATATCGCGTGGGTATCGTCAAACGACCTTTAGTGTCAAGATTGATTGCGTTAGCGCCGCGGAACATTACCCCTAGCCTATTTTTAGTTTATTTAGTAGCTGTATTTTTTTATTCTTATTAATCTGGTTGTGTTTGCTTGTTGCAAACTCATCAAAGGTTTGGTTAACAACACTAGTTAACTTTAAAACCCACCTCGACAACTGATTAAACCCTTTTTTGCCACTTTATCCCACTTTTTGACAGTTTAGGGACTTTATTGGGTGTATGTCAAGTTTTTTTACACAAATAGGTGGATATATTTGTTTATTATTTGTTCAGCGCTTGGTGCAAACAGATGTAGACGCTGCCGCACAGGCGTAACGCCGTTCGTTTGAGCACAAACTAATATCACCCCGAGCACAAACTAACGTCATTCAGAGCAGATACTACGTCATCCCGTCGAAGGACGGGATCTCTTTGGTATATAACAATCCTAAATAAAAACAATGGTTTAAATTAAATTTACTAGATTCCAAAGAGGTTACCGCCTTCGCGGTAATGAAGTAGGTTTGTTTGAGAATGACGTAGGTTGTTTTGAAATATGGTGATGATTGTCGCGGCAATGCCGCGATAGTTACTCAGTGAGAGTAGCGCTTAGCTGGCCATGTAATCGCACATTTGTTTGAGGACTTTAAGGCGTTTTGGCTCATCTTTAAATAGGTAGTCAATGGATACTAAAGACGTTTTATCTTCAACGCGGTCTAAAAAGAAAATACCGTTTAGATGGTCGACTTCATGTTGAATAAGACCGGCAAATTCACCTTCTAAACTTAGGCTATGGGGTGTTAGGCTTTCATCTAAATATCGTAAAGTTACCGACTGGTGACGAAGTACCTTGGCGCGCATGTTGTAAAAGCTAAAACATTCTTCCTCAAACATAAAGGTTTTAGGGCTTAAGTTGCTTAGGTGCGGGTTGATGATATTCACAAACTCGCCATCAATTCTCAAGACTATCAGTCGAATAGGCACGCCAACTTGAGGCGCACTTAATGCGTTTCCATTTGTGTCTGAGATTGATTTTATGCCATTCAAAATGTCGTGCATTTTCGAGATAGTTTGCTCGAGCTTACCGCTCTTTAAGTCTGCATCACTTACTTCTTCTGATGTAGAACGCAAAATAGGGTCACCGGCTTGACGAATTTTCATAGTTTGGCCTAATAATTTGTTTAAGGTTTAATACACAATCAAAAGATAAAACAAAAAAAGCACAAGCGCTACTCACACTTGTGCTTTAGTCATGTATGCTTGTAAAACGCTTAACTAATGCGCTTACGAGTTAGCAGCGGGTGCGTCTGTTGCTGCTTCTTCAGGCGCTACTGCTGGTGTAATTTGAATAGCTTGCACTGGGTTGTCTGTTTTGTTGCTCAACTCTACCAAGCGATTAAGCTGACCTAACGACAACATCATTGAATACGCCGCACCTAAAAAGCCTGCTTTATGCATGGCAAGCACTTTATCGTCATCAAGGTCGATAAGTTTCTTTTCGTTAATCGACATAATGCCAGTTACGTTGCGTATTTGACCTGAACGGTACTGAACGCGTAAAGCAATCTCATCAAGTAGGTCGAGTTCTTTCAATTGTGCAATAAAGCGTTGATTTTGTACTTCGCTGTTTGCCAACTCACCTAAAAAGTTTTGACGGTTTGTCATAAACTCTGTTGGCTCACCTTTGTCATCAAAAAGTGCTTGGCCTTCGTCAGAAATTAGGTCGCTGTTTTCATCGATAAATACGCCTAGCTTGTCGCCATCTGGACGAATATCAAAAGGGTAACGCTGAATATTCAAAGGAACGTGCGGCCCTTGCCACTTGTCTTCCGCCCAAAATAAGTTTTTGCCTTGCTCTAGGCCCAACATACAAACTGTGTGGATATTTTTTGAGCTTGGATCTTCGATGAATACAATGGGAGTACTGCCCGATAATTGAGCGAATTCGCGGATTGTTGCTGCAGCAATATGAGTACTGCTCACCATGTCAAAGTTAACGCGTGGGATAACTTTTAATGCACTGTGCTTGCTTTTATCAAGCGGGATATAGTTAATAGCCATTGTATTGTCTCTATGTTTTATAATTTTAATTTTGTTTTTGTTGGTCGCGTTTGCAAACAACGAACATTCGTAATGTACTCAAGAAGCTGTAAGCGGCCACTTAAGATTTAATGCTAGACGCACCCAAGGCGCACAAATACCGATTGTGAACACTCTGCGCAAAGTTTACATGCGGCTGTTGTTATTGTTTTCAAGTGATAAGCATCGCAATTAAGCAAAATACGGATAAAAGAAACAAAGTACACAACGCGAGGCAACACTAAACGAACCTAGCGCCCTCTTCTAAGTCTGTCTAAAAAAGGCGGTGTATTATGGCTTAAGCGCCCATAAATGTCACCTGTTAACGAGTTTTTAACAGGACTTTTTAAGCTGACTTTGCCCTTTCTTTAAATGCCTATAAGTAAGCTTTTGTTAGTACGAAAATTTTTAGTCCATTTGCCTTATTGTTGGGGTAAACTGATATTGAGTAAATTCATAATTATAATTATAAATTACCGAAGATATTGCTATTTTTTAAAACATCCTCGGCTAAAACGGAGACCACATGAATATAAAAATATCGCCCACATTTTCGATTAAACGCAGTCCACGTTCTAAAACAAAATTACTCGCAATGTCGTCCTTGTTAGCTTTAACAACTAGCATGACTGCATGCACCGGTACACAAACAACAAACTCAAGTGCTATCGACAATGCCACTCGAATAGCTAAAGAAAATCTCATTATTGATGGGCATGTAGATGTACCCTATCGTGTAGAAAGTGCTTGGGTTGATGTCACCAAAGCCACAGAAGCCGGCGATTTTGATTACCCGCGTGCAGTACAAGGTGGCCTAGATGCCCCGTTCATGTCTATTTATGTGCCTGCGAGCTTAGATAACAGCAAAGAATCGACTGTGCTTGCTAATAGGCTAATCGATTCAGTAGAGGCAATTGTTGGCAGAGCCCCCAATAAATTTGCACTGGCATACAGTCCGGCCGACCTTGAAAAGAATTTTGCTCAAAACAAAATTTCGTTACCGATGGGAATGGAGAATGGTTCGCCAGTGCAGGGCGATTTGAAAACACTACGACATTTCTTTGACCGCGGCATACGTTACATTACGCTGGCGCATTCGCAGTCAAACCATATAAGCGATTCAAGCTATGATTTACGCCGACAATGGAAAGGTTTAAGTCCATTCGGTAAAACCATGGTCAAAGAAATGAACAAGCTCGGGATCATGGTCGATATATCGCATGTTTCAGATGATGCATTTTACCAGGTGACCAAAATATCAAAAGCGCCAGTAATAGCCTCACACTCTTCATTGCGCCGCTTTACACCCGGTTTTGAACGTAATATGGACGACGCCATGATCAAAGAGCTTGCTGCCAATGGCGGTGTTATTATGATCAACTTTGGGTCTGGATTTGTTAGCCCTGCGGCCCGCTTATGGCGGGATAACATGGGCAAAGAGCGTCAGGCGATTGCCGAGCAATACGGTGCAGACAGCGCAGAGCTTAAGGCGTTTAACGAAAGCTACAAAATCAATAACCCGTATCCTTTCGCAACGCTAGACACGGTGCTCGATCACATTGACCATGTTCGCGATTTAGTAGGCATCGACCATATTGGTATTGGCTCAGATTATGACGGTGTAGGCGATTCGTTACCCACAGGACTAAAAGATGTTTCTACGTTTCCTAATTTAGTCTCTGGTTTATTAAAACGAGGATACACAGAAGATCAAATCAAACAAATTTTGAACGGAAACTTGCTGCGCGTATGGCGTGAAGTCGAAAAAATCGCACAGCAATCTGCATAAATCTTTTCCTATTGATACAAGCAGATGAGGTAGCTCTCTCACCTCATCTGCTCATATTCTATGTTTACATCGCCTGGTCACTTACTAGTCATTTGTTGATTAATAAAACTATTCGCCATAATCATCATTTGCATATGCAATGGGTTGGCTTGGGGAATCGCGCAGCGCTCTTTTTGATTGACCTGATTTCGGTCAAATTTAAGTCCTATTAATTGAATCTTATCCATAGGTAAATCTTGGTGACAAAGGTCATATTCTTCATCAATTTTAAAAACAATATGTTGGCCTTCGACCGACTCAATCAAATTCTCGACGCCTGAAAACAAGGTAATATTGTCGGCCATAGAGTGCGCAGCAAAGATTGGAAAAGCAGCATCTTGCTCCGCCAACATATCGCGTATTTCATTAATGATATCTATCAACACAAGCGCTGAATAGCTTGCCACGCCAGGATACTTAAACGGATGAGGACCGTTAGATTCATAAACACCATCTAGCCACTTAGCGACCGACTTAATCCCCCATATTCGGCTCATTGTTTCAGCAGAGTCAGGTAAAGCAAGTGCCCCAGAAAATAACAAAACGCCTTGAAGCGAGTCAGGATTGGTTAAGGCATACCATGTGGCAAAAGTACCGCCTGTCGAAAACCCACCAGCAAAAATAGGAATATCTTGCGTTTGAGCATATGCCTTTGAATACTCCATAACTGAGTTAACATGAAGCAGCCAACGGTCTTTTAATCGCTCGTCTTTCATGTCTTGCTTGGCATCTTTTTTACCATGACCTGGCGTTAATGGTGCGATTACCAAATGGCCTTGCGATTGAAAGTTTTTCGCTATTGAGCTCACAAAATAAGGTGAATCACTTAAGCCATGAAACAAAACTATGACAGACTGAGGTTTGGATTTAGGCACATATACGCGCGCCGCGTTACCCGCGTTTTTCAAGAGATTTGCGCATATACCAAACTCGTTAGGCTTGCTGTCTTCGCAATAAAACGTATCGCCGAGCTCTGCCACGTACAACTTAGCAAAAGCGGCTTTGTCCTCAAATGAAAAGGTAAAGCGATTTTGCGAATACGCTGACTGCGCCTGAGCATAAGTCAACAAGTTTGAAATACATAGTATTGCAAGACTCAAATAAATCGATTTTTGCCACATAAAAAAACCAGTCGCGTGATTTACGCGCGACTGGTTTTGTCTATTTTGGTGACAAGCGGTGCTAAAAGTAAACGCTAACACTCGTAACTCCTGAAGCATCGTCAAAAATGCTTTGCTTGTATTTTCTCGACTACGATAAAAAGGCTTCTAAGTCGTCGCTTCCGCCAACATGCTTACCGCCAATAAATACCTGCGGCACTGTATCGCGTCCACTCACTGCTTTTAACGAGGCTAGCGAAGCATCTTTCCCTAATACGATTTCTTCATACTCATAGCCTTTTTCGCTGAGTAAAGCTTTTGCTTTAGCGCAAAATGGGCACCCTACTTTAGTGAATAAAGAAACCTCTTGTGGCGCTGTTGCACCCGGCGACAAATACTCCAACATGGTGTCGGCGTCAGATACTTCAAAGGGGTCGCCAGGTTTATTTGGTTCAATAAACATTTTTTCTACAACGCCATTATCCACTAGCATCGAATAACGCCAACTGCGCTTGCCAAAGCCTAGGTCAGCTTTATCAACTAGCATCCCCATGCCGTCTGTAAATTCACCGTTACCATCTGGCACTACGGTAATGTTTTCGGCTTCTTGGTCATCAAGCCATGCATTCATTACAAAGGTGTCGTTTACCGATACACAACAAATTTCGTCGACACCTAATTTTTTAAATACACCTGCAAGCTGATTATAGCGAGGTAAATGCGTCGATGAACATGTTGGGGTAAATGCACCCGGCAAGGAGAAAACCACCACTTTTTTATTAGCAAACAAGTCGTTCGAACTGAGCTTTTTCCAATCTTCGCCTTCACGCATTACCCATGTTACTTCGGGTACTTTTGAACCTTCTTTTGTTGCCGCTTCTGCTGGGTGAGTCATAAATTCTCCTATTATGTGTTCGCTTTTAAGTCGTCTAAGTGATATTTGTCGATTAGTGAGTATAAGGTAGGGCGCGTAACGCCTAATAACTCCGCTGCTTTTGACATATTTTGCTCAGCCTCATGATACGCTTTTCGAATCGCTTTACTTTCGGCTATTTCGCGTACTTCGCGCAAGTTAAAAATGGTTTCGTCGGGCTGTGCTTCAGTATTCATCAGGCTAAGGTCATCAGCTTCTATATAGCTGCCCTCAGCAAGCACAACCGCAGACTTAAGCTTGTTTTGTAACTCTCTGATATTACCTGGCCATTTGTGATTGAGCATCGCATTTATGGCGCTGTCGCTGAAACCTTTCACCTTTGATGAATATTCTTCGGTGTACATACCTAAAAATGTTTTGGCCAATAATACAACGTCATCCTCTCGGTCTCGTAACGGCGGGATTAATATATTAATTTCGCCAATTCGGTAGTACAAATCTTCTCTGAAGGTTTGCTCAGCCACCATAGCATTTAAATCGCGGTGAGTTGCACACACTACTCTTACATCTACAGGAATTTCAGAGCGCCCGCCAACCCTTTCAATGACCCTTTCTTGCAAAAATCTCAACATTTTAGCCTGAAGCCCAATGGGCATATCGCCAATTTCATCAAGGAAAAGCGTGCCGCCTTGCGCGGTTTCAATTTTACCTAAAGTTGTTTTGTTAGCACCTGTAAACGCGCCTTTCTCGTAGCCAAATAGTTCGCTTTCGAGCAAATTTTCAGGAATTGAAGCACAGTTGATTGCGACAAACGGCTTTTTACTTCGTAAGCTATGTTCGTGAATGCTGCGGGCGAATACTTCTTTGCCCGTTCCACTTTCGCCTAATAAGAGCGTACTGATATCAGTTTGCGCTATTTTTTCTGCTTTACGGCTCGCACCGAGTATGGAGTCGCTATTACCGACTATTCGACCCATACTCACGTTCGCTTTATTGAGCAATCGGTTTTCGTGCTCTAGCGCAGCTAAATTGAGCGCTCTTTCTATTAGCAAATTAATGATATCGCTATCAATGGGTTTTTGATAAAAGTCGTAAGCACCTAACTTAACGGCTTCCAAGGCAATGTCTTTTTCGTTATTACCGGTTACCACAATCACTTTGGTGTGCGGCGCCAAACTTAAAATTTCTTGCAGAGCACGCAGGCCCTCTGATGCATTTGCGGGGTCGGGAGGTAAACCTAAATCGAGGGTCACAACAGCGGGCTCGGTGCGGCGTAATTGCGCTATAGCGCTGCTACGATCTGCCGCAAACGTTAATTCAAAATCAGTTAATGCCCATTTAAGTTGCTTTTGTATGCCAAGGTCATCGTCTACAACCAATACTTTCCCTTTTTTAGCACTCATTCACTGTATTTCCTTCGTTAAAATCTTATTTTAGTGACACGGTTCATCTATTACTCATCACCTAAACTATGACCTACCGACACGCTAAGCGGAATACGCAAGCTAAACCGACTTCCCTCACCAACTGTACTTTGCACGTTGATGCTGCCGCCTATGCCGTCAATATAAGTCTTTGCATCATATGCACCAACACCCATACCTGCGTTGCCCTTTGTTGTTTCAAAAGGTTTAAATAAACGCGTATGGATAAATTCTTCACTCATCCCCTCGCCGTTATCCACAATTTCAAGCAATGCTTCTGAAGCTTGCGCTGGTGCTAACGCACTTACCCTCACTTCTACCTTGCCGTCTTCACTGCTTGCCTGCTGCGCATTACTAATAAGATGATACAGCACGTTAGCAAGTTTGTCTGAGTCGAGTCTTACTATTATCGCATCATTTTGATTATTCTTGATTAAATTTGGATAGGGCTTATGCGATTTGCACTTTGTCTCAATCACTTGTTCAACTAGCTCAGTCAGGTCAAATTCTGACAATGCTTGGCTCTTATCAACAGACTTCTCCATAAGCTGTTTAAGCATTTTATCCATACGTGTTTTAGTATGCCCGAGCGTTTCGAAAGTATCATCGATAAATTCTGGGTTGTGTTTGTGTTTTTCAGCGTTGGCAATAAGCAAATTAATTTGCGCCAATACATTTTTTAAATCATGCACAACAAATGCAGACATGCGATTAAAGGCCGCAAACTGTGCATTTTCAGCGAGTGCATGAGAACTTTCTGCTTGAAATATAAAATTGGCAGTTTGATTAGTCACGGCGGCAAGATAATCTCTTAACTCCCAGTTTAGCGAACGTGTTTCTTGATCTTTAGCATTTAACAGTACCATCCCCCACAAATTTTGGCCTTCAAATACAGGTACAACTATTTGATACTGCATCTGACTCATCATTAGGTTTCGATTAGGCAATTCGTCGTACAGGTCGGGCTTGCTGCGCATTTCGTCAAAATCTATTATCCACTTCTTTTTGCTTAAAAAACTCTCTAAGTCTGTAAGATACTTTAATGGCAAGCTGACTTCAGACTGCGCGCTATTTGACTGGGCAAGCACTTGCGGTGTAGCGCCTGAGGTTTTAATTAAACAACCTTGGTCATACTTGATGCCTTGCATCCAACCTTGTAAGGCACAATCATATATTTGCGGCAAGTTTTTACCATCTGCTTTGAGCCTCTCGGTGAGCGCGACCCACTCTACGCGGTAGTCAAATTGATTGGCGTAAAAATGCTTAGTAATAAACACTTTTAAGCGCGTTCTAAATTCATGAGACAAGAACAAACTGAACAACAAAACAATGGCAATCAAAAATAATACAATTTGAACCGGCGCGCCCCACTCGCCCCCAAAATATTTTACAATGTAGCCTAGCAATGCCATCACGACTAAATAAGCACCCGACAGCATCAATAGCGTGCTATGCATTACCACTTCGCGCGAAACAAAGATTTCGATGCCCCAGTGCTGTATGCGCCTAATAGCAAGAATCAAAAAAGGCAACAAAGCTAAATAAATATAGCCTCGGGCGGCAAAAAAGCTCCAGTTTAATTGATTGACCATCGCCGCATTTGCGTATGTAAAAAAGTCGAATGTGGTTAATGCACCTAAATAAATGACTAGGGGTTTGTATTCCCATTTGTGCGCGCCCGCTTGGCGATATACTTGCTCAAGTAAAACCAACATTTGAATGGTGACTAGGGTAAATAAGAGGTACTTAAAAGAGTTAGAGAGTATGTCAATAAACGAAGCAGCAATCGACAAAGTGGGTAACAATAAAATGCCAAGTGTGATGGGACGTGTAATAAGTTGTGCAAATGAGCGAAACTGATTTTGTAGGCATGCCGCTAAAAACAATACCCAAATCCACATTCGTAAGCTGTCGATTTGGGCAAACTGCTCGTATTGAGATACCCAGCCCACAAAACTCACATGAGCGAGAGCCCAAATACAGGTTACAATGGTCGCAGCAAGTAAAAGCACTTTTGCAAGGCCCGGCTTTCTAACCACCAGTAACAAAAACACCAGCAGCAAGTAGCCAATGGCCGTTAGCACATACCCAATGTCAAAAAGCAAAGTGCTTACCTTTTTTGTACAAGCAAACTACCAATCGAATAGCCAGCACCAAATGAACACAATATGCCATAGTCTCCTTTTTCAAGATCTTGATGATGCAAGTTAAACGCAATAACAGACCCTGCCGACGCAGTGTTAGCATAAGTATCAAGCACAACAGGAGCTTCGTCTAAGGTGGCCTCTCTTCCTAACAAGCGCTTGCTGATTAGCGTATTCATATTGATATTTGCCTGATGCAACCACCAGCGCCGAAGCTGAGCAGGCACAAGGTCGTGCTGCGCAAGATGTTCGGTGATATGTTCTGCCGCCAGCGGGCACACTTCTTTAAATACTTTACGCCCTTCTTGATGAAAGAGTTTGTCGGGGCCGTATGGGTCTGCATCGGTAGCATGTGAGGCATAACCGAAGTTAGAGCGGATATTATTGGAATACTGAGTAAATGCTTTAGTGCTTACTACGTCAAATGCATGCTCACTGCTAACGGTTTCGGCTTGTTCCAAAATAGTCGCTGTTGCCACATCTCCAAAAATGAAATGGCTATCGCGGTCCGTGTAGTTTATTTGCGGAGACACTAACTCAGGGTTAATCACCAACACGGCTTTAGCTGTGCCTGCAGCAACCATCTCATATGCTCGGTGCATACCAAAGGTAGCAGCCGAACAGGCTACCAACATGTCAAAGCCAAAGCCTTTTATGCCAAGCGCTTCTTGCACTTCAATTGCAATGGCCGGATACGAACGTTGGGTGTAGGCACAAGACACAATTACTGCATCGATATCACTGGCCTTTTTATTTGCGCTTACAAGCGCAAGTTTGGCTGCTTCAACCGCAATCTCGGCTTGTTGACTTAACTCGTCATCGCTGCGCTCTTCAATAACAGGTCGCATCCGATTGATATCAAGCACACCTTCTTTAGCGTAAATATAGCGGCTTTTTATTCCAGACGCTTTTTGCACAAATTCGGCGCTAGAATGTGGCTTTGCGCTAAGCTCACCTGCTTCGATTTGTTTTTGGTTAAGCTCGTTATAATGATCTGCATAAGCATTATAAGCGCCTATTAGCTCTTCGTTCGAAATACTATGTTCAGGCGTCCATAGTCCAGATCCACTTAACACCACTTTTTGCATGTTCGTTCCTGTTTATTATTTTTGTTGAAGCGACGACTGACGCTTTCTTATTGTTAGCATGGTAGTCGCTAAACAGCCTATGTTCAAGTCGATAAAAGGGTAAGCAATCGCCTCATTAACTCGAACATAGCCTCTATTAAGTCAATGCACGGCTCTTAAAAGAAACCCAGCCTTACTAGATATCTTGGGGCAAAGGTAGCAAGGGTGCAAGTAGTTCAGCGAGATGCCTAAACAGCTGCACACGGGTAGTGCCATTGCGCCATACTAGACCAATTTCGCGCGTAGCATTGTCGACGCAAGGCAAGGCCACAACGTCTGTACTATCGAGTATGCCTTTTGAAAGTGCCATAGAAGGTAAAAAGGTGTAGCCCATTTGACTATTAACTAAAGACACCAAAGTATGCAAACTACTGGCAGTAAGTGAGCTGACTTGTGATTTATGTGCAAGGCCACAGGCACTCACCGCATGTTCGGTTAAACAGTGCTCTTTTTGAAGTAAGAATATGCTGTTTTCAGGTAATTCGTCTATATCGAGGTTGTCGGGCAACAGTTTGGCTTTTTCTTTGTGTGCAATTAAATGAAAAGGGTCGTGTCCGAGTACGAGCTGTTTACAGCCTGCTGTTTTCATTGGTAATGCCAGAATGAGCAAATCGAGCTCGCCGTCCATTAGCTGGTCGAGTAGGTTTTCGGTAGTGTCTTCGAGTAGTTTTAGTTGTAAATTGGGTAAATGTTCGTGCATTGTGCGAATAAGCGACTCGAACAAAAATGGGGCTATTGTTGGGATTACGCCAAGTTTAATTGTCCCGCTTTTCCAGTCTCCCGAAGATTCTGCAAAATTCGTCCATTCTTGAGTTTGCGCTAATAAAAGCTGACTTTTTTCAACTAGCGCTTCACCAAAATCAGTGAACACAAAGGTTTTGTGTTCACGCTCGAGTAACTGACGGCCAATGGAGGTTTCTAAGTTTTGAATTGCTGCACTTAGCGTAGACTGGCTCACATGGCACTTTTCGGCAGCTCGCAAAAAGTGCTGTTCTTTGTGTAATACCGTTAAATAATGTAGATGTTTGAGATTAGGTAAACGCAATTTCCCCCCGCCTTTAAAGTAATTTGTTTAGACTAAATAACAACAAAAAGAATAGGGACAATTTTACGAATTAGCAAGCGTAATTAGCTTGTGTATTACACACCAAAAATAAAGCGCAAAAGATAGAAGATTATCACGGAGAACAACGCACCCGCAGGCAGTGTGATTACCCATGACGACACAATACTTTTAATTGTTTTGCCGTTCAATGCCGCTATCCCTTGGGCTAAACCCACACCCAATACCGCGCCCACAAGGGTTTGCGTTGTAGAGATTGGCAAACCCGTGCCTGAGGCTATAAGCACCGTTGTTGCAGCGGCTAACTCTGCAGCAAAACCTCGGCTTGGCGTTAAGTGAGTAATGCCTTGGCCAATAGTTTTCATGACTCGGTGACCGAATAAAGCCAAGCCCATGACAATACCAAAACCGCCCAAAGGCAGTATCCACCAAGCAAGTGGCGCATTGTCTAATATTTGCCCCTCATTCGAGACAACGCTAACTACCGCCGCCAATGGCCCAATCGCGTTCGCGACATCATTAGAACCATGAGCAAAGGCCATACAGCATGCCGTTAAAACCATGAGTACAGCAAACACACGTTCAACGCTAATGTTTTGCTCTTCAAGACTTATGTTGTTAATGGCTTCCTCGCTATGCAACATTTTACGACTAAGGCGTTTAACCAAAACCGCACCAATAATCGCCGTTATTACGCCAATGCCCACAGCTAGCAAAATGCCTTCAACAAAAGGTAAGCCCAAACCAACATGCTTTAAGCCTTTTTTAATGGTTACCAGCGACATAATAAAGCCAGCAAGCCCCATATAAAGAGGGATATACCTAACCGCAGCAATAAGCGGGTGTTTGCGATCAAGAATCAGTTTTTTTGCCGACAAGAAAATACCAACAGCGATAAGACCAGAGATGGCGGGAGTGACAACCCAACTACCAACGATGCCGCCAATTTTACCCCATTCAACCGCTTCGCTACTTACGCCAACAGCAGTAAAACCCACTATCGCGCCAATAATACTGTGCGTGGTAGAAACAGGCCAGCCCTTGTATGAGGCAATGATTAGCCACAATCCAGCGGCAAATAAAGAAGAAATCATCCCTAATACAAGCAGCTCAGGGATATCTACAAAATAGTCTGCATCGATAATGCCTTTGCGAATAGTCGCGGTGACTTCGCCGCCCGCAAGATAGGCGCCGGCAAACTCAAACACCATTGCAATAAGAATAGCTTGTTTAAGCGTGATCGCTTTTGCGCCAACAGAGGTTCCCATAGCATTTGCTACGTCGTTAGCACCAATACCCCAGGCCATAATAAAGCCGACTACAGCCGCTAAAACAACTAATATGAGGCCGTAATTTTGAATTAAATCCATGTGAAACACGAACAACTTGTTTTAAAAAGTGTGGTCGAATATAAAGACTAATTGGACAGATCGCAACCGAAAAAACGGCGATTAACCCATATCGAGACTAATCGCGACAAGTTTTAACAAAGGCTGTTCAAAAGCCAAACATTTATGACAAATTTATTGCACTTTTGTGACAGCTGCTGCATATATTTTAGCAAGTTGGTGACATCACTTGAGCAATTTTTTAACTGTCTTTTTCATTAAGGTGCTATTAAGGTCACGTCCATAAGTGAGATAAATTACGTATTCGCAAATATTCTTACAACGGTCACCAATTCGTTCAAACGACCTAATTGCCCACAAAATATCCAACCATAGGTTGATCTCATCTGGCGATTTTTGTATTTCGGTGGCTGTTTGTTCAAGTACTTTTTTGTACAGCCTGTCTATTTCTGTATCTTGTTGATAGGCAAGCACAGCGGCTTTGTCGTCTTGACGAGCAAATGCGTCAAAGGTTGCACGCATCATGGCTACGTTGCGGTTGCCAATATCCATCATGCCGGCAAGTACTATTTCGGAGGTGGGGATTTGGTTTTTTGTTACCAGCTTAGCAACGCGAGCAACCTCGTCGCCCATGCGTTCAAGGTCGGTGGCTGTTTTAGACACCGTCATGACCAAGCGTAAATCCCCTGCTGTAGGATTTCGCTTTGCAATAATACGCATGCATTCTTGCTCAACTTGCGACTCCATCGAATCGACTCGCGAGTCATTTAAGGCAACGCGCTCTGCTAAACTAGGGGCCTTTTCTTTGAGCGCAACTAAGGTATTTACCAGTTGTTGCTCGATAACTCCGCCCATCGTTAATACGGAGTGCTTGAGGTTTTCTAACTCTTGATTGTATTTTGCCGAAATGTGCGTATTAAGCTGTATATGACGACGCATGGACTAATTCACCTTACCTAATAAAGTCATTAGCCGTACCTGCCGGTTATATAGTCTTCTGTTTGCTGCTTATTGGGCATGGTAAATAAGGCGTCGCTATCAGAGTATTCAATCAGTTCGCCCATATGTATGAACGCGGCATAATCTGACACTCGTGCCGCTTGTTGCATATTGTGGGTTACGATAACAAGCGTACATGTTTTTTTTAGCTCTATAATAAGCTCTTCAATATACAGCGTTGTTAGTGGGTCAAGCGCTGAGGTAGGCTCGTCTAACAAGAGTATTTCAGGCTCCAGTGCCAACGCGCGCGCAATCATAAGGCGCTGCTGTTGTCCGCCTGACAAGGTGAGGGCCGAATCGAACAAACGGTCTCTGACCTCTTCCCATAATGCGCATCGCCTAAGGGCTTTTTCGACTCTATCATCTAACTTTCTGCGGTTTTTTTCGCCCTGAATACGCAAGCCAAAACTCACATTATCGTAAATACTCATAGGAAATGGATTTGGCCGCTGAAACACCATGCCTATCTGGGTGCGCAAACGAGATACTTGCTCACGTTTATCGTAAATATTACGGTCGTTTATCCATACTTCACCAGATATTTCATGTGACGCTATAAATTCGTTCATGCGGTTAAAACTATTTAACAAGGTGGTTTTACCGCAGCCCGACTGACCAATTAAGGCGGTAATTTTTTGCTTAGGAATGCGCATACTAATATTTTTAAGCACGGGCTTATTATTCAGCCTCACATTCAAGTCGCGGACTTCAATACTCGTCTGAGAGCCTGAGAACTCCTCAACAGACAAAATATCACGTTCGAATAGTTTAAACATTTGCTTATAGTCGCTCGTATTTATTGCGCAATCGTTTGCGTAAAACGATGGCTGAATAATTAAGTAAAAGTACAATGATTAATAGCATCATACAAGTCGCAAACATCAAAGATGACACTTGCGATTCGGTTTGATTATGAAATGCGCCGTCGTAAACAAATACGCCCAAGTGCATAAACTGGCGTTCTAGATGCACAAACGGAAACTCTCCGTCAATAGGTAAAGTAGGCGCAAACTTAACCGCTCCTACTAGTATAAGCGGAGCAACCTCACCTGCTGCGCGTGCAATCGCCAAAATAACCCCCGTTAAAATACCCGGGCTTGCCATGGGCAAAACGACTCGCGTGATAGTTTCAAACTTAGTGGCTCCTAAAGCAAGTGCCCCCGCGCGCAAGTTTTTAGGCACGCGCGATAAGCCTTCTTCGGTGGCAACGATAACAACTGGCAGCGTGAGTATACCCATTGTTAATGAGGCCCATAACAAGCCTGGGGCACCAAAGGTCGGTGATGGTAGCTTGTCGGAATACAACAAACTATCGATAGAGCCGCCTAAACCGTAAACAAAAAAACCTAGGCCAAATACACCGTAAACAACAGAAGGCACAGCAGCCATATTGCTTACACAAATACGGATAACCGTCGTAGATTTAGAGCGCGGCGCGTACTCATGTAAATAGACCGCTGCAATTGCCCCAAACGGCGTTACCACTACCGCCATTAATATCACCATAAGCAGCGTACCGAATATGGCAGGAAATACGCCTCCGCTAGTTCCCGCTTGCTTCGGGAAATCAGTCAAAAAAACATACAGTTGATTGAGGGTAAAGGCGGCTGAGTCCCAAGAACTCAGTTTATTTGGCTGGTAGATATCCTGAATATCAATAATAGCGATACTTAATGATTTATCGTTTGCCAATAGCAAGTTAACTCGGTAATTATCAATTTGTTCACGAATGCTAGTTGCATGGCTTTGCCACTGTTCAAAAGACAACAGCGCTCGTTGATAAACTGGCGTATCGACTGCAACATTTTTGCGTCTGAGGTCATCTATTTGGCGGTGTAAAGGCTCCAGCTTAGTGATTTGAATATCGTTTAAATCTCGGCTTAATGCCTCCACAAGAATTCGAGCTTGTTCAAATTTTACGAGCCGATCAAACAAACTGGCATCACTTTGTAGGCTTACAAATTCGCCAATATGTTTTTTACCCGATACCGTATTAACCACATACAGATGATTAGCCGGTGTCACCACCAAGCGCGGAATATTATCATCACTGCCTGAATATTGTTTGCTAAGCTTTTGATTGAGCGTCGCATTTAAAGAAGCGGCAGAGTCGTGGCTAAGTAGATACTCTATTGTGTAGTTATTATTGGTACTTAGCTCAAACTCTGAAGCTGGATTTGAATCAAAATAAGTGGTTACCTGATAGGTCGACATGGGCAGAAAATAACGGCTGCCTTGTATCGCAACAAATAAAAATATCCCTAGCAGGGATAAAAGCATAGTGGCGCATGCCGCCATTACCACCATTTCCATTAACGACTGCTGCAACTTAATCCGCTTATCGAGTGTAAAACGTTGTTTGAAAGCGTTAATGGCAGGTGCATTAAAAAGCATTACACTTCACTCCCTTTACGCATATTACGCTTTAAAAGAGCGGCGATCGTGTTAATGACAAAAGTAAACACAAAGAGTATTGCGGCAGTTAAAAACAAAATATAGTAGAGGGTACTTTCGAGCTGTGCCTCTTGTAGTTCGATAGCCAAATTTGACGTGAGTGTGCGTAAGCCTGAAAACAAGTCCCAATTGGCGATGGGCGTATTCCCGGTTACCATTAATACAATCATGGTTTCACCAAACGCGCGGCCAAAGCCCAGCATCACCGCCGATATAATACTCGGGAACGCCACCACCAAAACCACTTTGGTCAATGTCTGAATTGGCGTAGCCCCCAATGCAAACGAGGCCTGTTTAACGCCGTCAGGAACCTCAGATAAGGCATCGTCAATAAGCGTGTAAATTGTGGGTGAAATAGCAATACCTAGCGCAAGTGACACCACCACAGCGGTTTTAGAAAGCGTCAGATTAGTAATACTGCTCACGACAGTTGTGTCGTTAAATACATTTGCGCCGTCGCTAAATAATAAACCGAGCAATACTACCGTTGCCACTGCAGCGATTATTAGCAAAGCATTAATCAAAAACGGCTTATTCGCCCATTGAGTATGAGCTACTTTTGCATGCACCACACTGTGTAACACAGAGAAAACCACAATAACAAAAGGTAGTAGCATGATAATAAAAAAGATAGAGAGTAAATGCTGCTCAGCAAAAGGCGCTAACCATACCGCTGCAATAAATCCAATAATGACTGAGGGAATTGCCTCTAGCATTTCGATACTGGGTTTAATGCGGTTTCTGACCTTCGGGGAGGCAAAGTAGGCGGTATAAATCGCCCCGCCTAAAGCCAAAGGCACGGCAACAATGAGCGCAAGCAAAGAGGCTTTGAGGCTTCCCATTAGCAAAGGAACAACACTAAATTTGGGAGACTGCTCGCTTGAGGCGACTGAGGTTTGCCATACATACGCAGGGTCTGGATAGCCTGAATAATGATTTTTACCAAACAAAACATCGAGACTCGTAAACCCTTGCAAGTTATCAACTTGGTAAAGGCTAAAACGTTTATCGTGTTTAAGAAACAGTTCAGAACGTATATATGCAGCATCAAAGCTTAACGATAGGCTGGTGTCTTCAAAAATTTCGCCGGTCACCGAATTAAGGAGGCTTGCCAAACCATTACTTTGAATAAGCAACAACATGTTGTGCACATTATCAAACACCATGAGGACAGCAGCTCTGGCTTGTTGAATGCCTTGTTCGTTTTGTTCAATTTCAGGCAGAGTTACAGTATATGCTTCCCTCAACAAAAACTGCCCATTTTGATTGAGCAGCAAAAATTTATGTAAAGTTTGATCTTTGGTAAGCACCATTACATCGAGCTGGTTATTGGAAACAACTAGCGCTTCAATCTCATGAGCAAAAGAGATGTTTTGTGCCAGCTCAAAATACTTGTCTAACAAGCGCAGTTCTTGCTTGTTTGTGTCCGCCACCTGCAACCATACCTTGCGTTTTAATACCGCTTCTAGCATGGGTGACTTTGGCAAAGCATGCACAGTTATTGGCGCTAAACTACCAAGGGCGTGCTCAATAACATGGATATTATCTGATTGGCCATCTGCTTGGGCTTCAGTGCTTTGGAGATTATTTGACTTGTATTGGGATGTATCTCGGGCAAGGGCAAGCGCTCCGTTATCAAACCGACTGCGCCATTGTGATTGCCATTGCTTTAGGTTTTGCTCGCTTAGGTTTTCAGAGAATATTTCAGGCTCATTAAAATGCATCTCCTGGGGCAGTAAAAAAGAACCTTGTAGAGCAAGCTCAATATCATTTTTTACGCCATCAATGTTTAAGGCCAATTCAAATATCTCAAGGCGCCCTTGTTGGCCAACAAAAGCAAGAATATTACGCTGTGGACCAAGCAAAGCGATGGGTCGTTTACTGCAGTCAGGAGCAAAAGTTTTGTTAGTTTGATTAATTACGGTGCCGGTTGTATTTTTGCCGATTGCTTGTTTAGCAAGAGAGTCAACGCGCAGTGAGCAGTTTGAATATGTCACCGAGTACCAAATATTTTGCAACTGCGTCATACCAAGATAAACACTATCATTTTGATCGGAAGATAACGATCTCTTAAAGTCATCAGATGCTACACTATATTTAAAATTAAGCGCCGGCGACTGAACCAAAGGAAGTGCATTACCGAACACGTGCAATATTAAGGTAACAAAGGTCGCTAATACTAGGATACCAAACACCGTAACGAAACGGCTGAAAAAGAAATCCCAGCGTAGTCTCTTTACTTCGATTCTACTTATTTTGCTTTTCATTTCAGTGATATAGTATTAAATTCGTGAATGGTGGGTTTCGCTATCGATTTGTATTATTAAACAATCCAGAGACTACGCTCGGCTTGACAGTGAATAATAATGCCTAATATTGATCTAATATAAAAAAAGAATGGCTTAATTACATCGATAATAAACACTTACCTATCGACAAATCAACTAAAAGGTAGAAAGAATATGCAAGCAATGGTACTCACAATTATCGGCAAAGACCAACCAGGAATAGTGGATGACCTTGCAAAAGCAGTCGCTACTGCTAACGGAAATTGGCTACGTAGCAGTTTTTGCCAATTATCGGGACACTTTGCAGGCTTTGTCGAAATCATCTTACCCAAAGACAATCACAATCAGTTAGTCGCAGACTGCCATGCTTTATCGAGTTTACAAATTACCCTCGTACCTGCTCATCAAAATGATGATCAAACTCAAAACAGCAAACAAATTTTGCTTAAAGTCACAGGCAACGACCGCGCAGGTATTATTAAGGATGTCACTGGCGCTTTAAAGAGTTTTGATATTAACATTGTCGAATTACAAACCTCATGCGAGGGCGCGCCCAATTGGGGTAGCCCTTTGTTTACGGCTAATATTGGCATACAAACCGCTGATGACTTTGAAACTAGCAAGCTAAAATCGGCAATTGAAGATATTGCCGATGACCTTATAGTGGACCTTAGCCAAAAATGAGTACCGTAAACTAACGAGCCACATTAATCTAACAAGAAACAATTTAAAAAGTAATAGGAAAGCCATTATTCATGAGTGCTTTATATTTTCCGAAAGAAATAAGCTGGTTAGCCTTTAACGAACGTGTTTTACAAGAAGCTGAAGATAGCAACACTCCGCTAATCGAACGTATTCGCTTTTTAGGTATTTACAGCAATAATTTAGATGAGTTTTATCGCGTCAGAGTTGCCGATGTTAAGCGCTTAATCACGATTAACCAAAACCAAGAACAAGAAGAAGAAGCCGAACGTTTAATGCAATTGCTTAAACGCATTCAATTGAAAGTTGCAGGACTATCCAAAAAGTTTGACCGTGCACATAGGCAAATTACTAAAGAGCTTCAGCGTTACAACATCCATATTCTTAACTACACCCAGTTAAGCCCTGAGCAAACCCTTTGGGTGCAAAACTTTTTTCGCAATAAGGTTCTGTTACACGTTGCCCCTATATTACTCGACAACAAGGTACAGCTTATAAAACGCTTAAACGATAGCTCCGTGTATTTAGACGTGGCCTTGTATCGACCTGGGCGTAACACAAAGTATGCGGTAGTAGAAATCCCCACAGGCTCTATGAGTCGTTTTGTTGTTTTGCCGCCGGAAAAAACTAAAGCCAAAAAACAAATCATTCTGCTTGATGACGTGATCAAGCTTTGCATTCATGAAATTTTTAGAGGCTTTATTCGCTTTGAAACCGCAGAGGCCTACTCCTTTAAAATTACGCGAGATGCAGAGTATTCTATAAACGACGAAATCGATGAAAGCTACGTAGAAAAAATGTCTGAAGGTATGAAGCAGCGACTTATTGCTGAGCCTGTTCGTATTATTCACGACTACGGTATGCCAGAAGAAATGATTGGCGACCTGCGCAAACGCTTGCGCATATCGTCGGTAGATACGATTCAATCTGCGGGCCATTATCGCAACTTCAAAGACTTTATCGGCTTCCCTAACCCAGGGCGAGCTTATTTGGAAAGTTCGAAACTGCCGCTTATACAAAACCGTACCTTTGTTGAGCACGACACCGTGTTTAAGGCTATCGATAGCCAAGATATACTGCTGTACTACCCGTATCACGATTTTTTGCACTTTTCCGAGTTTGTGCGCCAAGCGGCATTTGACCCAATGGTCAAACATATCC
>CAZXTD010000059.1:0-1443 GCA_964643575.1 uncultured Glaciecola sp.
GTTCTTATCAATGCAGAAGCAACTGCTGAAGCTGTTGAAGAACTAGAAACCGCTTTCCGTTTCAACGACATTATCTTACGTAACTTAGTTATGCGCACTAAAGGTGCTGTAACTGAGCAGTCGCCAATGGCGAAAGAAGAGCGTCGCGAAGAGCGTAAAGAAAGACCAGCTCGTTCTGAAGCTCCAGCTCCTCAAAAAGAAGAAGCTGCTGAAACAGAATCATCAGAGAAAGGAGACGAATAATGGCTAGATTTTTTAGACGTCGTAAGTTTTGTCGTTTTTCTGCTGAAGGCGTTACGCAAATCGATTATAAAGACATCGCTTTGTTGAAAAACTACATCACCGAGAGTGGCAAGATTGTTCCTAGCCGCATCACTGGTACTAGTGCGAAATATCAGCGTCAGCTATCAACTGCAATAAAGCGCGCGCGCTTTTTAGCGTTGCTACCTTACACTGATTCACACAAGTAATTATTGGCAATTTAAAGAGGTAGCAAATGAACATCATTCTACTAGACAAAATCGCCAACTTAGGTGGTTTAGGTGACCAAGTCACAGTTAAGTCTGGTTATGCACGTAACTTCCTTTTCCCACAAGGAAAAGCAGTACCTGCAACCAAAGATAACGTTGAAAAGTTTGAAGCACGTCGTGCTGAGCTAGAAGCAAAAATTGCTGAGCAATTGTCTGCTGCTCAAGCTCGCGCTGACAAGTTAAGCGCACTTGAAAACGTAACAATTGCAGCTCCGGCTGGCGATGAAGGCAAACTATTCGGCTCTGTAGGTACTCGTGACCTTGCTCAAGCAATTACAGATGCTGGCGTAGAAGTAACTAAAGCAGAAGTGAAGTTACCAGAAGGTACTTTACGTGAAACTGGCGAATACGAAATCGATATTCAAGTTCACGCTGACGTTATGGCTAACGTTAAAGTTGTTATTATTGCTGAAGCATAAGACGCTAAGGCAAAAGGCTTAGCTCGTTAAGTCTTTTTAAAGCATATAAAAACACCGTCAATCGACGGTGTTTTTTTGTCTAAATTTTAGAGTATTTTAACTATCTAATATGCATCCTAATTAAAGCATCAATGACTTTCTTAAGAGTCACCTTCTTAGATTGCTGCCACAACACAATTACGGCCATTAGATTTAGCTTTATATAAATGCCTGTCAGCTTGTCCTAGCATCGACTCTAAATTGCGCTTGTATTTATCGGTTACTCCAATGCTAACGGTACAAGACAAAACTTGTCCTTTACGTTTAAAGGCTTTGATTGCAAGGGCCTCTCTAAAGTCATTGAGCATTAGCAGTGCTTGTTCAATGTCAGTGTTGGGTAAAAATAGACAAAACTCCTCCCCTCCAAATCGAGAAATATGGTAATTAGAAAAGTGTTTATTGAGAAGCTTTGATGTTTCTTTAAGCACCATATCGCCGTAATCGTGACCGTAGTT
>CAZXTD010000059.1:1456-6114 GCA_964643575.1 uncultured Glaciecola sp.
GGGCGAACGCGATCAATGCTTGGTCGCCAATGTGGTGACCGTAGTTGTCATTGACTTTTTTGAAATGGTCAAGGTCAAGTAATGCTAGGCACATTTGGTTGAGGCCACGTTTCAGCTTAGCTTCAACCTGATTGAAGAAATGACGACGATTCGGTAAGCCCGTTAAATAGTCAGTATTTGCGGTTTTGCGAATAACGTCAATTTGCTCAATGTGTTCGATGTTTTGCATAATTCTACAAAAAAACTCTTCATGGCAGTATGGACGCGTTAAATAGTCGTTGGCCCCGCTTTTTAAAAAGCGGGCAAGCAAAGCAGGTTTGCGTCCGTTAGATACGCCAATAATGCTCATTTCGCTTTTGTTAAAGCTTCGCCTAATATCCGCAACAATTTGAGTGCCTTCTCGTTCTGGCATTTCTTCATCTACAACTACGAGCTTTATATTGCCATTCTCAAAGAGCAGGTCATTAACATTGTCTGCGGTATTAGTTTCGTACACGCTAAAATTATGACGTTTGAGCAGCGGTGCAATGCCATTTCGATTTTTGCGAGACGCATCGACTACCAGCACGCCTACTTGATTATTTTTTTCCAAACGTTCGAGTAATCGAGAAAGGTATTCAAAAATTTGAGTATTCTGCTTAGGAATATAATCCACCACAGCTTTGCTTAAAATATGCTTTCGAATATCTTCATCGGTTCTATTTGTGATAACAACTACCGGAATAAAAACATCAATAAAGTGGTCAATAGCCTCACCAAAAGGCGCATCAGGTAAATGGTAGTCAACCACCGCGCACAAATATGTTTCAGGCGTCGAAATATCAAAGATGTGTTTTGCTTCAGCCAATGACGATGCCGTAACCACGTCAAAGTTAGCCTTACCTATTACTCGCTTTAAAACGCGTGAAGTAGAAGCATCATGCTCGATTAATAAAACTTTGTATTTCAACTTGAGATTCTCGACTATTCTTATATTGAGGTTATCGGCTGCAATTTTGAAGATTTATAGCGTGAGCGCAAAAAAACGTCCCAATAGCGGCAGTAAAATGTGAAAAAACAACAACGGATGAAATTTTAAGTTTCTTTTATCTGTCAACTCACGTACATAAAAACAATATCAACACACAACAGGAAATCACATGCATACAAAAATAAAACGTTTTGCACTTATTTCAAGCACTGCTGCAAGCATGTTGCTTGCGTCTTTCATGGGTTTTGCCCAACAAACTGTGCCGGATGTTAAGGCCACCGAATTACGAGGCGGTATATACGTATTAGAGGGTGCAGGCGGGCACGTTGGCGTATCAACTGGAGAAAGTGGCAGTTTTGTTATCGATTCGCAGTTTTCTGCTATTGCTGAAAAACTGATCGCTAAAATTAAAGATTTGTCTGACAAAGATATTAAGATCTTACTTAACACTCATTGGCATGGCGATCATGTTGGCGGTAACGTCGCATTTGCCCAGGCCGGTGCCGTTATCATGGCTCACGAAAATGTACTTCCTCGCGTGAGTGAACTGACTGCACGACCGACTTTACCTGCACCAAAAGCGATGCCTTTACCAGAACAGGGCAGGCCGACCGTATTAATCAAAGATGACGGCTTTAGCTTAGCCATGAACGGCCAAGATATTATCGTAGTGCACGAACCCGACGCGCATACCGACGGTGATGTATGGGTACATTTTAAACAAGCCAATATTATTCATACTGGCGACCTACAGTTTCATTCTGTATTCCCGTTTATTGATGTAGATACAGGCGGCACTATTGATGGGTACATCAGTGCGCAAGAAAACATCTACGCTGCGGCAAATGACGACACCATCATTATTTCGGGCCACGTAACACCAGGCGGCGATCCGGTTGGTAATAAAGCGCGATTAGGTGAAGATATTAAAGTGCTTAAAGAAGTACGTAAAATTATGGCTGAAGTAGTTAAATCTGGCGTGAGCTTAGAGCAAGCACAAGAAGCTAAGCCTCTGGCTGAACTCGCTAAAACCCATGGTAATTGGTTTATTACCGAAGAAAGAATGGTAAGACTAATATACACAGATTTGAAAAAACGCCTTAACTAATTTGAAATTGCGTCAACAAGCTTTTTGTTGGCGCTTTTCTCCTGTGCCATTCATTCGGCTTGTAGATAAATAACATCTTGTTCACAAACTATCAAAACGTAGCATAATCAATTATCACTATTAACAATTTCTAATCGTGATTGGCTTGTCTATTATGGCAATATCAACGTAGGCGAATACATTGGTGTGCGCTTAATCGCTCCTAAAGTGCTCATTAAATAAAACCTACATTTATCAGCAGCCGTTTACGGCCCACTCTGAGGTACTACATATGAAAGAAGCTGTCATTGTTTCCACTGCACGCACACCAATCGGACGCGCTTTTAAAGGCGCTTTAAATAATACGAAGTCGCCTACCATGACTGCCCATGCAATAAAGCATGCTGTAGAACGAGCAGGCATTGAAGGTGGCGAGGTTGATGACGTAATTATCGGCTCTGTGCTAAACGCGGGTAGTGCTGGCGGCAACATAGCTCGCTTAGCCGGTTTGGCTGCAGGTTTGCCTTATTCGGCTTCAGGGCAAACCATAGACCGTCAGTGTTCGTCTGGTGTAATGGCAATTGCAACGGCTGCTAAACAAATTATGGTAGATGGCATGAATGTGGTTGTGGCCGGCGGTCAGGACAATATTTCTGAAGTGCAAAACAAGTATTTTGAGTGGGTAGGTAAGTCGATGGACGATAACGTCACCAAACTTGCGCCTAACGCTTATATGCCTATGTTGTATACCGCTGAATACGTGGCTAAAAAATATAAAATTTCTCGCGAAGCGCAAGATGAATACGGCTTTCAATCACAAATGCGCACGGCTGCAGCCCAAGAAGCGGGGCGTTTTGATAAAGAGATTGTGCCTATTAGTACTGTAAAAGGTGTATTTAACAAAGAAACCAAAGAAGTCACCTATGAGGACGTTACCTTAAGCAAAGATGAGGGTAACCGACCTTCTACTACGCTAGAAAGTTTACAAGGCCTTAAACCTGTACTAGATGACGGATGTATTACTGCAGGTAACGCTAGTCAGTTATCAGATGGCGCCTCAGCATGCGTCGTGATGGAGCGTAAATTAGCTGAGCAGCGTGGGCTCGATATATTAGGCACTTATCGAGGTATGATGGTAGCAGGCAATGAACCTGAAGAAATGGGAATAGGTCCTATTTATGCTGTGCCAAAACTACTAAAGGTACATGGTTTGAGCATTAACGATGTAGGTTTGTGGGAGCTTAACGAAGCCTTTGCTTGCCAGGCTTTATATTGTCGAGATGAACTTGGTATTGACCCTGAAATATATAACGTGAACGGTGGCGCAATTTCAATCGGTCACCCTTATGGCATGACCGGTGCTCGCACAGTAGGGCATGCTCTAATCGAAGGTAAACGCAGAGGCGTTAAATACGTAGTGGTCACTATGTGTGTTGGCGGCGGCATGGGCGCGGCAGGATTGTTTGAAATAAACAACTAAGTTAGTGTTTAAGATACAATGGCGATCAATAAATAGTCAAAAAACGCAGCATTTGGCTTATTGTTGACAAGGTTGGCAAGACTGATACATTTATCAACGCAGCGCTTTTTCAAAAGTGCTGCGTTTTTTATGTGCGCTTATTACAATAACGCTTTTTAAAAGAGAATCATGCAAGCACAGTTTATTGACCCAAATGAAGACTCATTTAAACTCAATTTAAGCGCAGATTTAAGCGCCGATGACGGGTCAATTGATGCTACCCACAGTCTTTTCGCAAATAAAATGAAGATGCTTGCGCAAGTATGCAAGAGTGATAATGCTTTTGCTTACATTGCCGCAGAGCATAGCTATTTGCTGCACGGCAAACAAGACTATGTAAAGCAGCAAAACTTTTTAGAACTCTCTCGTTTATTAGGAACACGCGCGCATACAGTTCAGTGGGTGCAAGATTGCCAAAATACTTTAGCCGCCCAAAATGACCTAGCGTTGATTGCCTTAGTTGCTTTTAACAATCGTGAGCAAGTTGTAGGGTTTTTAGGGACTTTTGTGCGCAATGACTCACCCCAAAAAGAAGTGATTGCTACTCAACCCGCAACGGTTTTAACACTTATTGCAAAAGATTTTGACGATGAGATAAAACTCAATCAATCAATCAATTTGCTCAAACAAAAGCAAGTCAGTTATGGCCAAATGGCAGAGCTCAACCAAGATCTTATTTGCGTAAAAGACGAAAGTCACCGTATCGTTTATGCCAATCAAGCCATGCTGAAACACTTTGATACAACAAAAGCCGAACAAATAATTGGGCAAAGCCCTCTGCAATTATTCGAGCCGCAAACAAGTGCTCAAATGATCAATGCCGACATAAATGCGCTTGAAAATGGCATACACAATCAAACCCAGCAGATTCAATTCTCAACCGAGCAACAGGGTATTTTTAATACTACTCAAAAGCGTTTTGTTGGCGTAGACGGTAAGACTTACTTGATGTCTGTATCAAGAGACGTTACCGAAAAAGAAATATTAATTAATGACTTAAAGCGCTCAAACGAAGATCTTGATAACTTTGCTTATGTGGCATCTCACGATTTACGGTCGCCCCTAAACGTTAATAAAAGACT
>CAZXTD010000059.1:6124-17092 GCA_964643575.1 uncultured Glaciecola sp.
CCTGGGTGAAAGAAGACTGTGACGAAATATTGCCTCTAGACAGTAAAGAGAACCTCGAACTCGTATTAAACCGTACGATACGAATGGAAAAACTGCTGGTTGATTTGCTCAATTATTCTAGAATAGGTAAAGACTACCAAGAGTCGAACATTGTCAATTTGCGTGATTTGGTTGTAGAGTTACTATCGTTAATTGATTTACCGATGGGTTTTGTTGTTAATTGCGCAGATGTTGATATACAGGTTGCGACAATCCCATTTAACGTGGTGATGCTAAATTTGTTATCTAACGCTATAAAGCATCACGACTCTGGTAATGCAAAAATCGAAATTAAAGCTAAGAATGGAGCGAGTGGTAGCGTTATTACCATTCAAGATAATGGGCCAGGGATTGCACCGAAAGACCGTGACCGTATCTTTAAATTGTTTGAGACCTTAAAACCTCGAGACGAAGTTGAAGGTAGTGGCATGGGACTAAGTGTCGTTAAAAAAATTGTGGAACATTATGGCGGAAATATTAAGGTTGAAAGTAATCAACCAAGAGGTACCAAGTTTATTATTAACTGGCCTCTCAAAAATTTTGCTCGCGCCGTGTTGGACAATTTAAATGACTAAGATAAGTGCACTACTTAATCAATTTAAAGAGATCTGAACATGGAAATGAGAAGACGCCTAAATGTATTACTCGTTGACGATGACCTAGCCGACCGTAAAATTATTCGCCGAACACTCGCTCAAAACACCGCCGATATTAAAGTGGTTGAAGCAACGTCAGTTTCTGAAGGTCTCGGTTTACTGCGCCAACAAAAGTTTGATCTTGTGCTGCTCGACTACAAACTACCCGGCACCTCTGGTATTGAAATGGTCCAAGAACTTAGAGCTCGCCCCGACTTGGGCAGCATCGCGATTATTATGATGAGTGCCTCTGAAAACGAATCATTGGCAGTACAATGCATCGAAGCAGGCGCGCAAGACTTTATTCAAAAATCAGACTTAGAAAGGCTTAACTTGCACAGAGCCATGGTGCATGCACAAAAACGCTTTGAACTTGAACATAAACTGCACCAAAACTATTTAAATGTTAAACATCTTGCTGAAAAAGACCCGCTAACAGGTTTGTCCAACCGACATCATTTTAATGAGTTAATGGATTTACACATTGATGCCAATGCCGAGTCGAAAGTTGATGTAGCTTTGCTATTGATGGATTTAGATAACTTTAAATATATTAACGACACCCTAGGACACGATGCCGGAGACCGCCTTTTAATTGAGTTTGCAACAAGAGTAAAACGCTTACTGCGCAGGCACGAAAGTTTTGCTCGACTAGGCGGCGATGAGTTTGCCATTATTTTAAGTGGCATAAAATCAACACAACAAGTGCGTTTAGTGACTCAGCGCATTCAACAGGCTCTGGCTATCCCTGTTAAATTAGGGAATGCTGAAACGATGTGCAGAGCCAGTATTGGCGCGGCAATTTATCCTGTTCAGGCTTCTGACAAAGACACCTTAATTAAATATGCCGATATTGCGATGTATAAAGCTAAGTCTGACGGTAAAGGGCAAATGCGTTTGTATGATAAATCGATGAGTGCCTATTACAGCCGACTCTTCGACATTCAAACGGGGCTTAAACAGCATTTGAAAGAGGCAAGTTTTGATGTGTTTTTTCAACCAGTTATTGAGCTGGCATCAAATAAAAATATAGGCTTTGAAGCGCTTATAAGATGGCCTGAAACGGCTCAACACTTTGTACCCGACGAGTTTATTCCCATAGCTGAAAAAAATGCAGATATCCATGCAATAGGTGAATGGGTAATTGATAAAGCCATTAGTCAAATAGCCCTATGGCAAAAGAAACACGCTCAAGAACGTTTTATTGCAATCAATATATCACCAGTTCAATTGCAAAATAATGCGGTAACAGAATTTATTATCGACAGGGCAGAGGCCTATTCGGTTAATCCTAATAATATCGTATTGGAGATAACAGAAACGGCTTTGTTTGAGCAAGAAAAGGCAATTAAACAATCTATTGAAATCTTGTCTGAATATGGCTTTTTAATTTCTCTTGATGACTTTGGCGTGGGTTATTCTTCTATTACTCATCTTATTGAGTATCCAATTAATATCGTTAAACTTGATAAATCTTTATTTACCGTTGAGCATGGAGAGCAAAAACGAAAGGCCGTATTTGAAGCACTTGCTGAAATGCTTAAAAGCTTAAAGATGACCGTAGTCGCTGAAGGTATTGAAACCCAAGAACACCTCGATATGTGTCGTTCTTTGAATATTGATCATGGGCAAGGTTTCTTCTTAGGGCGTCCTGCCAATGCACAAAACATAGAACAAGGCCTGCAATCTCAAGAAGAGTCGATAATTTAAGGAGCACCCAAATGTCTGATATCGAAAACGGCAGTATAGTATGGACTGACCTCACCGTAACTAATGCAAGTGAAGTAAAAGACTTCTACACTGAAGTGTTGATGTGTAAAAGTGAGGCTGCAAGCATGGGCGACTACGATGATTATGTGCTTTCCTTACCAGACTCAGGCAAAGCTATTGCCGGCGTTTGCCACGCAAGAGGCAGCAATGCAGACTTACCCAGTCAATGGCTACCTTATTTTAAGATATCAGACCTAGACCAATCTCTCGCCAAAGTCGATGTACTTGGCGGCAAGCTACTTTCTTCCATTAAATCATATGGTGATGATCGTTACGCCGTAATCGAAGACCCCGCTGGTGCGGTTTGTGCTTTGTTTGAGGCTAAGTAAGTATTAGTAGTATTTTAAATTGAGTGTCGCTGTAACTCTGTTTGTTGCATACTTACCAGCGATAATGCCGCGGTAGTTGATTAACCTGATCACCATTTAGTTACTTTCTATACCTAAACTTTCTCTTTGTCTGAGTATTGGATCTTCTTCGACACGCCAGCGTAAAGCCCATTGGTTTTTTTCGATGCGCTGAAGATAGGTGTCGGCTAAAGTGAAGTTGTTAGATAATACAGCGTGCTGCGCCCTTACAAAATCAAATCCGCCAATGTAGTGCTCGTTCTCGGGGATACCTGCAAAGATATCTCCGGCTAAAGTGATAATTTCATTTTGTTTTTCCAAATCGCCTGTTATCTCATAGCAGTATGCAAGCACATTGAGATAGCTAGTGCCATGTGCAAAGTATAGTAAGTTGTCCATCATGACTGCGCGGTGTTTTTTTATTTTTTCTAAGCTAGGAATAGCAGCCTCGCAGCGCCCCGTGAGGTAGGCACTTTCAGCAAAACCCGCATGCACCCCTGCATAAGCTTTATTGCCAAGAGTATTGATTATGTCCTCTAGTTCTTGTGACCAGTTCTCAATACCGCCATTAGCAAATTTAACATTGGGCATGCTCATTACAATGTTGTTATTGATGCCAAATTGCTCTGTTAGACCTTCATACATAGCGTTGGATACTTCAAATCGTTGTTGCCAAAAATTATGAAAGCCGAGGACAGAACGGTATTTGAAGTCTAGTTTGTTGGCCAGACCTTTTATTTTCTCGACTACGTCATTAGCTTTTTCGTCCTGACCTGTTAAACGAAGAAGATAGGCGTATTCATAGTGGCAACTCAGATTATTTGTTAACAAATAAACGCAGCGCTCTAACTGTTTTAAGCTTTCGTCAAATCGTCCCAAATTAGTTGTGGAATTGCTCAAGCCCCAATAAACTGAGGATGACAAAGGTGCAATTTCTTTTGCTCGCGTGTAGTACTTTATGGCTTCCTCGTATTGCGAGGAGCGTCGGTATAAGTTGGCATAGTTGATAAGTGCCATATAGTTGTTTTCATCGATGCTTAAGGCCTGCTGATAGGATTCTTGCGCTTCTGGCCACTTATTGTTTTTCTGCAAGTAAAATGCACGAACCGCATGTGCATTAGCAAGCTCAGGATTAAGCTCCAAGGCTCTACTGAGGGACTCAGTGACTTGTTTATCTACTTCTGGCAATGTTATTTTTTGGCTGTCTACTAAAAGCAAATAACCCATCGCCAAATCTGCGTAGGCTTCGGCATACTCTGGTTCGAGCAGCGTTGCCATTCTAAACTCTTCAACCGCTTTAACATAAGCATCAGCAGTGCCTTCCTGATTCAGTCTGCGGCCTTTCAGTACGCGTAAATAGGCTTCACTCGAGGCTGGTGAGTAAAGACGCTTTTCTTTAGGGATTGTTGAGAAAGAGGCATCGATACTATGTGCTACTTCTGATGATATCTCAAACTGAATACTGAATCTGTTTTGACGACTGGCTGTAAACACCTTTGACCATATGTGGGTATCGCTTGCCGCTTCGATAAGCTGAAGCGTGACTCTCATTGCATCTTCGTCTTTGCGTACTGAGCCTTCGAGCACGTATTCTACGTCGAGCCTATTCGCTATCTCAGTCAAGGGCATGTCTTTGTTGCGGAAGTAAAAAGATGACGTGCGGGATATCACTTTAAAACCTGGCAAGACGGTGAGCTGATGGATGATTTCTTCGGCGAGACCGTCTGCAAAATAGCTAATTTCCTCATCGCTATCAAATACATCAAAAGGCAATACAACAATTGACGGAGAGAGCGTTTTGTTATCGGTGTGGATTAATGACGAAAAGGTCCATGCTAAAACTAGCACAAGAATAACAAGAAAGGCGCCGACAATGCCTTTTACCTTATTGCTGTGATAGCGGACGCCTTTAAATGCAGTAGCTTGGTTTACTATTGTTTTTTTATCTGCATCATTTGTGCTTATTGATTGTGAAGTTTGCTCGTTGTCGTTTGTTATCAATTCAACTTTGGCAATTAATTGATAGCCAAGTTTAGGCCGGGTTGCAATGTAGGCTTCTTTTTCACCTTTTGTATTTAATTCCTTGCGCAGGTTGGATATCAGATTGTTGAGCGCATATTCGGTGACGACCCTATCTTTCCAAACAACGTCCATAATTTGCTGGCGAGTGACTAATTCACCATTAGCGCTCGCTAACAATATGAGTAGTTCCATGTTTTTGGGTTCGAGACGTTTTACGGTTTCGCCGTCACTTATCTCGCATAAGTGCGGTTCGACTGTCCACTTTCCGACTCTCACTAACTTATCCATTTGCACCTAAGTATTGTTCTATCCTTTTAAAGATTCAGGATACTCCTAACTAAAAAACGGGTCAACGAGCCCGCAATATATATAGGAATTTATAAAAAATATATGGAAATATATTTTTAATATATGCTTTTTGTGTACGCATTTATTTACCGCTAAACACCTGCTAGTTTGAAGTTAAGAATTTTAATCAACAAAAAGGTAGCGACTGTCCAACCTTCTATTTGAGCGGTTAATAAAAAGGATGCAAGGACAGTTATTCTGAGTATGGAAACAAAGTCACCAGCACCTGAAGCACAAACATTGGTAGTAAATGCGAAGCGCGTAGTTCTTAGCACTTGTCTAATTGTCACATCACTCTTGCTGTTTGCTTGTGGATCGGGAAGCGATGGTACAGATACACCCAATCCAACTCCCCCTCCGCCGGCAACAATGCTTGCAATTGGGAAAGTTCAAAAAGGCCCGTTCATCGACTTACAAGTCGAGGTTATTCCCATTAATGAAAACGGTCAGTATGGCGATGCGAGGTTTGCCCAGACTAATGGAAGCGCATATGAATTTGAAACGCAGGCGGGTCAAGTTGTCAACGTGAGGGCGTGGGGAACCTATATCGATGAGTTGACCGGAGCCGAGCGTGAAGTAAGTCAAGATGTGCCTTTGCAGGTCATTTATACAGCCGGCGAAGAGCCACAAAACATAAATGTGCTTACAACCATGGCAACATCGCTCTCGCAATCACTCACATCAAGCCCGCCGCTAGATGCTTACACAGATGCTCAGCTTAGTATCGCGCAAGGATTGGGATTGGACGCCCAACAGTCATTTGCATCGATGGATATAGAGCAAATAGAAAGTCAAAACGACCCTGATTTTACACTTCTTACAATAGGCGGTGCTATTTTGCAGCAGAGCCCTGCAAATCAGGAAGCGCCACTTAGTGGCTTGCCCTTTGAATTTTCAAACATGCTCGAGCTATTAGCCCAGGGAACTTCAGTGGACACTGTGCTCAATACGTTCAATGGTATCGATGTTGCCGGTATTTACGCCGCGATTCAGCAAGCAAATATTATTGAAACTCTACCTGATTTGCCGTCACTTGGCGGTACTATTTATTTATGTGAACCCTTGTGTCAATTTATTCCAGACCTTGGGCCTACCGTTACCATAAATAACGCCTTTGTGTATGAGGGCCAAGGGAAATCGCAGGTTAAAATAACTAGAACCGGCGATAGCGTATCTGCACTATCAGTAAACGTGAGTTTCACTGAAGCAGCTGCGATGTCTGATAAAGATTTTGCAGCCACCCCAACGCAAATAGATTTCGCGACAGGTCAAACAGTTGCATTCGCGGACTTTTATCCGATTACTGACACTGTTACAGAAAATGATGAAACCTTCACGGTCGAAATTAGTCTGGTCGATACTTCCGTTTATAGCCTGCGACGCTCTCAAGCAATAGTCACCATCAAAGACGGTATACCCGCTAGCGCTAGATTACCCGCTGAGGCAGATATAAGCACAAGTGGGTGCTTTGTAGATGTGGGTATTGCATCAACATTGTTGGCCAACTCGGAACTGCCCACTTGTGCAGCAGGCGACGCAGAAGAGAATGCATCAGGTGAAGCCATAGATGCATCAGGGCAAGCGTCACTTCAGTTTTTATCGTCGGTTGAAGCAGATTGTAATTCAGTTGCATGTAATGCATCAATTTATTGGCCGTTTGTTGCGCGCCTAGAAGCGATTGATACACAGACAAACAGCGTTGCTGCATTTGAGGAGTTGGGCGAGATACTGTACCCGACCTCGTCAATCTCAGCGCAGCAAAGCAGTCCTGAGCAAGAACGCTTCGCCAGCATTCCTGCCGAATTGGTCAGTGATTTTATCGGCACCGCAGTAAGCAATCAACACACCTTGCGCATAAGCTTAGTAGCACGCGATTCAGCTTTGGCAACGGTAACGCCTGAGCCTATTCGCTTGCCTCAACTGGCGCCCGCAAGTGAAATAGTCTTCGGTCAAGAACAATTTACCTTGGCCGCGGGGGCATTACTTACCTCAGATGCTACCTGTCCGAATGCAAGTGATACGAGCATTGACGGGCGTTTCGAAACAAGCGTTACTCTCGGTGGTCAGGCGTTTGATTACGCATATGAAGGCTCAGTGTGCGCATCTTATGTAATAGATGAAACTGGCGCTGGCGGATGGGAGGTGAGTGCCAGTGATATTGACATTTCTGACACTGGTACTTTTTTAGCCGACGGACTTTTTACTTTTTTTCAAGCAGAACGTAGCAACAGCGCTTCTATTCGTTCAAGCAGGCGTTTACCTTTTGCAGTTGCACAATTTGTGCTCCCCAGTCCGCTTGATGTCACTATGCAAGCATATCTTGGGGCTGAGGAATTACCATTTGGCCTTCGAATCATCGATATCAGATTGACGGAACAAGGCATACGCCTTAACTATGATGATTCAGAATTGCTTGATGCAGCTGGTTTTTATCCTGGCGACCCTCGTGCGCAAGGGGCGAGCACAAATACAGCGATTTATGCCAATGTTGCACCTGGCTCACTAACACTGACTCAAGACGGCTTTGATGGACAAGTCACATTTTTGGCAGGTAGTGCTGAGACTGTTTGGCCAAAAGGCAGTCTCAATTGGCAATCCTTTACAGTGGCTATTGAAGACGGGCAATTAATCGACCACAGCATCGACGTGGATTTTGCCATGCAGCAGTCGCTAGATTGTACAAGCATTAGCTGTAGCCAAGGCAATCAAGAGCTGCATAAGGTTAGCGGCATACTTAATGTGGATGCTCAAGGCACAGGTATTGGCTCTGTGCAAGTTGCTAACACCAGCGTATTGGCTTGGGGAGCGTTGACTAGTGGCAATGCGTGGGAGCTTAAAGCGGCACTGGAAGCAAACGCGCAAGCCACTTTGGTTTTGCCAGGCTTTACTCAGCGATACTTACCAAATGCATCTGAGAATGTTGCAGATGCTTTACTTGCTCATCGCAGGCCAAGTGCAATTTTACATGGTGCGTTTGCGCCCGGTAGTGATGAATTTAGCTTAGGTAACTTTTTTGCACCAGGGCTAACCGTGGGTCCCGAACTTTACGTTAACGGCAGCGGCCAACCTCAAGTGGATAGCGGCAGTTCGCTTGCTGGGCTCGATTTTGCGCTTCAACAGGCCAGCAATAGTGAGCAAACTGTGCGTTCACACGAAGCAACAAAGTTTGTGATTCAAAATTCGGGGCTGACCGGTGTTATCAATGCCGACCCTTCTACCATGCCACAAGCATATGCGGCTTCTGGCTTTGACATAAGTCTCGATAGATTCGCACTGCGCACTCAAAACAATCGCAATGACAGCTATAACTGGATAGATGGTGGTCTGCGCATTGAGGGTGATGCCAAGATAGGCTTTGCCTTTAACAATCTCGATATGTCTTGTGATGGCAGCTTAAGTGATGCGCAAATGGTAGCGGAATCTTGCGGTCAAGGGCCGTGCCTTTTAGACAGTTGGCGAGCTGAAATTGATGTTTTTGCTTTTGGCTTCGCAGATGTAAATGGCGAACCATTGGCGTGTTCAGGTCAAGCGCCAGCTTTAAGTTTAGAACATGATATCGAGTTTAAAGCCCTGGATAAGCCGCTGGCAATGCAATCATATTGGAATCCGCAGGGTGAATTACAGCGCTCTGAACTTAATGCGCAATCGCAATATCGACTAGATAATCGCAGCGATAAAGCAGGTTATCCACTACTACTTACAGATGCCGAATTACTAGCCCCATTTGATTTAAGTGAACCCGAAGCAATTCGTTACGGCACTTTGGAGGTGCAAGGTAACATTGGTGTACCGTTTTGGCTGCCGCTAGATGCTGATATTCGCCTTGCCAACACCTTGAGTTTTGGCAGTACTGTGGCAGAAGCCTCGGTCGTTGTGCCACAACAGACCTTTGATAACAACGCTTTTGCGGCGATTGAGTCAGCGCTCAATATTGATGTACAGGCTCAAATTCTAGAGGACGCACAGTTCGACTTTGATGCACGTTATGAATGGGGCAATACCGGCTTTGGCTTTCAATTACCTGTTTATTACGACTTGGCATTAAACAGTCAAGAAGTGAGCTTTTTGGGGCGTAAACAAGAAATTGATTTATTTGTGCTCAATGCAGGTGCAGGCATAGATTTCATTCAACCCGATAGAACAAAGTTAAGCTTTGGTGCCAGCGCCGATTTTGCAGCACTGAAAAAAGTGCGTTTTCAAGTTGACTTAACAGACACCGAAGGCTTAGCCAAAGTCGATCAGCTGTTAATACAAGCCAATATCATTCAAACACCAGTCATTAGCCCAACCTTTGAAAATATCACTAATGTTGTTGGTATTGTTAACGATATTACTGGCGCCGGTCTTGATCCGTTAATGGAACGCCTTTTGTTACAAGCAGTGACTCGCGGCGGGGAAGCGGCAATCCCCGCTATGCCCAATGGCAAAGATCCCTTTGATACCCTTGCCGACACAATGGCTGAAATCAAAAACTTCCCAAATCACTTGATTGCTCAGACAGATGAACTTGTCTTTAATCCCATCGATAATTTGCTCAGTCAGCAAGAGCTGGCGCTAAGAGCGCAACTGATTGAAGTAGTCGAGGAAGTTGAAGCAATTGCACCGGGTGAGCAAATTCAAGCACCATTGCAACTAAGAATCAGTCAAGCAAAAACAGCTTTAAGCGCTGCCCAGCAGGATATACGAGGAGCGTTTGAGCCAGCAGAGCGTGCGCTAGCCGATGTTAGTCTACAAGTTAAACAAATCGAGCAATCAGTTGAACAAGCTAGGGTAGCAAAAGATGAAATTGAGATAATATTTGCCGAAATTACTTCTGTGGTGGCCTCCCAATGTGCCATTGATGGCTCTGTCATTGGGTCTGAGAGCGCAGGCTATTTAGAAGGAGCATTTCAGCAACTTAATGACATCAAACAGCTTGTTCAACTCTTATCGTCAAGCGAAGCCCTCGTTACCTTAGCCGATCTCATTGTTGAGGATCCTGAGGTAAAAGCTACGATTGCACAAACTCAAGATACTTTGAGAGAGGGCGCGGATGTACTGTTAGAAAAAATAACCACAGCAGAAGTTGAAGTAAGAACTAAGTTGTGTCAATCGGATGTGACAACACTACTTGCACAGATTAATCAGCTCTTGCAGCAAGTTGATCAGCACATTTCTCAAATGGAACAGCTAGTATTGCAAGTCGATGGTTCAATTCTTATTGTTCAAAACCAGGTGAAGTTTGCTAAGGCACAAGTATTAACGCCATTGTCTCAATTGAATGCAGTCATTGGCGAAATCGAAAACGAACTAGAGAAACGACTGGCCGATGCAAGTGGTGAAGTGGTTATAACAAGGCTAAACACACTAATTGCTCGTCACTCAGCCAATACTATTACCGTAATTGTTGCCCGAAATGCAGGTGATATAGACGTATTTGATTTTGCTTTTCAACAATTAAAAGCGGAACTGGACGGTGTGCGCACGGCGCTGGTGAGCAACCTACAACAGCAAGCTGAAGGTTTGTTTCCATTTGGTGATATGAGTGCAGACCAGCTTCGGCGTCAACTCGTCACATTGGTTATGGCATCAGAACCGGTGCAAGCGATTCGAGAAGAGCTTAATAAAAACGTCGTAGAGATTATCCGCAAAGCAAATGAACAGATGCTAGTGATGACCGACCAAGCCAACCAGGTTGTGCAAGAGGCAATGTCTCGCGTAGAAACAGAAGCCAATAAAGTGCTAGAAGAGGCAACGGCAGCTGTTCGCGATATCCCGCTTGATAGTGGCAAGCTAGACGGCTTTGCTGTGATTGCAGGAAATGAACT
>CAZXTD010000059.1:17102-23636 GCA_964643575.1 uncultured Glaciecola sp.
ACTTGAGCGTGCTCACATTGGCGCCCAGTGGACCATGAGCTCAAGTGATGAAAGCGAGCCGGGCAATACCTTTGGCGCAGCATTAGACGCGGTGAGTTGGGCGGCCAATGGAAAGGCTGAGGGCTGCGCTGGTCCGGGTGCTGAATCTAACCTAGACGTGACTATTTCCGCAATGGGGATTCCGGCCAAAATCGGCCCCTCAGATATCACTATCAAAAAAGTTTATCTGGGTTTTACTTTGGCAAGTGCCGAAAATGCAGCAGGCTTTAAGCCAATTGGCGTCAATGGCGGCATTTCTACTAGCGGCGACATTGGATTTTCTGAATTTCTTATTTATGACCCTGCCTTTGCCGCAGGTATAGGTTTGCAAGAGGTGTATTTGGGAGCTTCAGCTGGCGCAGTATTCAGCGATATTCAGGCTGAAGTTGCGTTTCTTGTTGGTAAAACTTGTAACCAAGACATCTTAATGGAACTCGACCCCAATGTTGCGCAATACATTCCGATTCCGGATACCGGTTTTACCGGTGCTTATATTCGTGGCGCGGCCTCTATTCCTGTGTATACCAATGGCTGTCCTCTGACAATTGGCGTGGCTGCTGATGTTGGCGCTTGGATATTAAAAGGACCTCCGCTTACCGTGGGTGGGCTAGTTGGCGGCGGAGCGTTTGGCACTGTCGGGTGTGTTGGCGCTCTACGCGGGCAAATAAGGGCGCTCGGGCAAGTAAATACAGATGGCGATATCACATTTGTTGGCGAAGGTTTTGGTGTTGCTGGTCTTGGCCTTTGTGAGCCTGCGAGCTGGACAACCGTTGAGCGAAGTCGACAAGATGGACTCTGTGGTACTGCTGATGCACGATTTACTGCTGGCTATATTAATGGTTGGTCAGTGCTTAATTTATCTGTTAGCGCGATTCACTAAAGGGATTTAATAATGATTATTCAACAAGGTTTTTCCACCAAACCCCTCGCAAAAATAGGGACTTATCTTATGCGTATATTGAGCGTATTGATCTTGGCCATGAGCAGCTTTTTAGTGCTTGCCAATCAGCCATTTTATTTTATTGCCAAGCAAGCGCCAGAGGCATCTTTAACTCTTGGTGGCAATACCAATGATGTTGTTTATCTTCGCTGGGATCTGGTTGAAGGTGATTTGCCAGAGGACATTGTGCAATTTAATTTATATCGAGATGGTGTCTTAATAGGCGAGTATCCTGCCAATGAGATGTTGTCAGAACAAGCTGTTGCAGCATTGTATCGCGGCGCATCCCAGAGTCGACGATTGCTAGAAACAATGACCTTGCTCAAAGAAGAGTCGGTGCTAGATCCTAATCGCCTTGAAGTTCAGGTGAACGACTATGCGAGAGAAATACTGGCCCGTGCCCAAAGCGACGAGTACTGGGCACAGCTCGCATCAAAACGGGATTTTAATATTGCTATGGTGCGCAATCGCGCCGCTATTGACCGGCCCGGACAAGGTGCATTTAGCTACGAGCTGCGTGCTATCGATTTGCAAGGGCAAATGCGCCGAGTTGGATTTGTTGGTGTTAATACCAATCAATCGCAGCGTTTGTTACCCATCCCTGATTTTTCACAGCTGTCTTTATCCCAGTGTGATTTGCCCGACATCAAAGACCATTACTCAGTTGCTTTAAACTGGTCATCTGCCGGGACACAAAACATGGCTGATCGTGTTGCTAATCAGCTTTTTATTAGCGGCTATGACTTATATAGAAGCACAGACAACATCGATGCCTCAATCACATCTGCACCGCAAAGAGACCTTGCGCAGGAGGCAATAAGTTTAGCCTACAACAATCAAGGTCAAGTAGCATTTGCGGATCTAGAACGCGTCAACAAAACCCTTATAACCGTATCACCTGATTTGGATTTGAGTAATCCGGAGTGGTTGGAAACACATGAAGATCTGGAACAAGCGGGAATTCAGCCAGGCGATACTCGTGCATATTATCTTGTTGCTCGGGATTTTACCGGCAACTTTGGCCCTACAACCGCCACCCTTGTTACAGTCGGCGATATGTCTAGACCGCCAGCGCCTTGGGACATCGACGTTTATCTTGCTGAAGAAACACAGCGTGTCGAACTGAGTTTTGAAAAGATTGACGAGGAAAGCTATTTAGAAAGTTTTGGTGAATCAAAACGGGTCTGTGGAGTAAGTGAAAGCGGTGCAATTAGCTTTGTTGGTAGAGACGAGTCTTGTGCTGAACAACGACACAAGATTATTCAAACAAGTGTAGCTGACTACGCGCTCTATCGTTTTGATAATTTTGCCGATGCTTCGCGTTTTAAAGACAGTGATGGTGACGGATTTAGCGACCGAATAGAGCGGCCTAACAATACGCAATGTGTGGCAGCAGATACCGCAGGGGGCGCGCTAATTGAGGCCGATATTGAAGAAGTTGAATTTAGCAATCATGTAAGAATTGTGCTCAAAGATGAAGCGCCCGCCAACAACAAGGGCGATATTTATTGGTATCGTGTGGCTGCTAAATCAAGTAGCGGCCGCCTGAGCTTTTTAACAGAGCCCGTTCGGGTGAACTTTCCGGATCGCAGTTTACCTGAATCACCACTAGTGACTGTATCCTACCCTGGAGACGGCAGTGAAATTTGCGATTGTGAATTGGATTATCAGGACAATAACGATCCTTGGGCTTTCTCAGTTGATGCTGGGCTTGGCAACGCAGTGACACTCAACTGCAATGGCAACAGTTATCCCTTAAATCCTAAAGACCTTGCAACAAGCACCGCTTTAGCCTGCAATATTCCCAACCTTGACATAAATCCAATTGAGACCGACTGTGCGATGGGTGGTCAAGCACTAACAAATGCACAAGGGTTTAACTGCAGTGTGGATTTACCCGCTAACTCAAATTTTTGTAATACAGGTAGCATGCGAATTCGCGCAGTGTCTTGTGGGTCTGTGCCTGCACCCGTTGGCGTTGTAACTGGACCCGTGACCTTTACTGCAACACCACAAGATGCTGATGAATGCGTTAGCATCTACCAAGATATTGCCGGTGAATCCATTAAAGTATCGACAAGCTGCGGCTTTGATGAGCCTGCCGATGAGTATGTCGTCGAAAAAGGTGAGTTTTGTGGTTATGCGGTTTCTCATGACCAAAATAACAACGTTTCAAGCAGCACACGAATTGAGTGTCGCGACGTGGTTAATCCGAATGATGGTACTCAGTTAATTGCGCCACGAATCGATACCCTGCAGCTCGGTACTGACTTTGCGAGTTTAAACATTGCCTTGCCAACGCAGAAGCAAAGTATTATTGAAGTCGAATTTTTGCAGCGACTGCCGCTAATTTCTGACAAGCAAATAAAACGTATTGGCATTGCAAGCGCAAGCGAGCAACAAAGCACAGTCAGCTTTGATTTACCACTTTTGCAGGGAGCATCAGACCAGTGGTGTGCCCGAGCAAGAATACATGGCGCAAGCGAGCGTGTTGATACCGGTAGGGTGTCAGCATGGTCAAAAGAGCGTTGTGATTTACGCGCAAGCTCAGCCCAAACAATACCGCAGTGGTTAAGTTGGCCTGGTCTTCAAACAGCTAAGCGAGATGATGACTTAGTCGCACAGTCTAATACATCTTTAGGTGCCGTTGCCGAAAGTTCGCCACTTAGTGAAGGCATTCATATTCAACTTCTCGATTTAGAAAACACCTGTATTACAAGACCAAACAGCGTTACTTTTTTGGGTGAAGTTGAACAAGCACCCATTTCTCAAGGTCCAGCGCTGGTGGATATCAACTGCTCTGAATCGAGTCGTAATTTTAAATTGGCAGCTTATCAAAGTGCGCTCAATTTTATGGTCTTTAGACAAAGCCGTTTGAACGGTCAAATCACCGACTTTAAACAAGTATCACCGCTAATAGACTATGCACACTGGGCTTCGTTTGTTGACCTAAAAAATGACGAACGTTTTAGATTAAGAGACCCCTATATTTGGGCGTCCGCTGCAGACATGGGCAATACTAACGAAATCACCTTGAACTATATGGATAGGGTGCCTTTGCTAGAAGGCAGGGAGTATCGCTATCAGTTTGTTTACTTTGATGCTAAGCATGCACTAGTGTCGTGGCGTCAAAGCAATTGGGTAATGTACAACAATAACCAAGCAACGCAGTTTTTTGGAGGGCTAAACCTATGAAAATCATAAAAAGCTCACCTTGTTTACATCGTTTTCTTGTCTTGTTTTGTTTCGTGCAACTAGCCTTTAGCACCCATCTTTTTGCTGACGAGGACATTAATGTTTGGGTGATAGACGCGCAAACACAACAAATGACCACATACTCTATTGGAAGCTGGGTAGATAGCTATGCACAGTTAAATGGATTTTCTGTGACACCAAACCTACAAGTACTAGTCAATGGCTTGCCGCGAAGCTCTGTACCTATGTCAGACATGCAGGCAGGTATTTCTATTATTGGTTTTGGCCAAGCGGATGTTAATTCAAACAATTTTACTGGTACCAATCAACTGCTGCTTTCACCTGCAGTTTTAGCCAGTAGCGAAACCATCAATGTGCTTATGCAGGTTGCGCCCGACATAATTGCACAGGGCGCTGTAGAGCTTCGCTGGCAAATAAATGGCGGCGCGTTAAATTCAGTCTCGTTAACACCTTTTGAATTACCTGATGTTAGCGGCTATATATCGCAAAATTTTTATCTGGTAAACGATGGCACGTACGAGGTGCAGGTGATGCTCTATCAATCAGGTGTTTTGATATCTGAGGCAACAGGTAGCTACAGCATTGTGAATGGCGATCCCTTAAAAGAGAAGCGAGATACCGATGGTGACGGTGTACCGGATTTAATTGAAGCAGAACTCGGTTTAGACCCTCTTAATTCAGATTTGTTTGCGCAATCGGCTGGTCAAGGATGGAGTAAATTCGACATCTGGTTGCGTTGTGACGAACTCGATATCAACAGCTGTTCTTTGCCGATTGATACCGATTGTGATGGCTGGAGTGATTTTGACGAGAGCATGCGTGGTACAAAAGTAGATGATTTTATTTTACCACCGCCAGACGGATTGCCTGAGTGCGATGAAGAGCAAGTAGATGAAACGTATCTGAAGAACAAACTTGCACTACAAGATAAACCAGCTGCTAAAAGTTTGTATGAAATTGAATATGTTATGCAAGGGGGGTTAGGCTCAGATAAAATCCAAGCATTGTCTGCCACGCAGCTTAATGGAATAGCACTTTATTCCCTTGAACAGTACGTATCAAACGAACTGCTTGAACGCTTAGGCGTCGCTGCCGATCAATTGTCGCCTAATATATTGCGCGAAAACGCTCAGCGGTCCCTCGAGTCGGCAACTTGGCCATATACTCGACTAGGGGCAGCGAAAACCCTTGCGATTCGAGGGCAGTCATCAGTATCTACTACAGAAGCCATCGATAATCCCAGTCAAAAAATCGATATGCTGATTTTAGCATCGCAAGGCAGCGTAGATTTCAAGAATTTTCCAGCGACATCAGACGGTCAATGGGAAGATATTGCGCAATGGCGAGCACTCTTTAAAACTTGGCTTGAAGAGCAAGTAGTACGTGAAATAAGTTTGCCATTTACAGCCAACACAAGTCTTTCAGCCTTGTTATTTGAGGCGGCGATTAAAGAAGAAGCGAGCCTTGCTAGTTTAGATGAAACCCTTCGTTTAGGCGAAGTCTCAGTGCCTGCAACATGGTTAGACACCTTGCAAACCGAAATGCAGTCACGCGAAGAGACGACATTATTTGCTTGGTATACGCGCCTTGCTGATGCTTTGGCTAATATTGTGGCCTACCAAGATTTTGCGACAAATACTCAAGCTTATCTCGATGCTATGCCAGAGGAAGGCACTTTAATGAGCGAATGGCTTATTGCACGCTTGCGAATGCCTGTCGTGCTTGATGACCAAGGATGTTTTGTCAGGTCCGAAGATTTAGCAGAGATCCAGGCCGATCCCGACTTTTTTGAGCAATATTTGTCTACCTGTCCCGAATATTACACTGAAGTAGAACTATCACAGTGGCAGGCACTAGCCAGTCAGCACCGTTACTTACTCAGAATGACAATGTATGAAGAAGGTGCAACTCGCATTAGTGATTCTGAATCACTCGAGGAGTTTAATCTAGATACCGACAACGATGCGCTGTTTAATCTTGATGAAGTGCTGCGGTCGAGCTATGCCATATCAACTTATCCTTGGTTAGCAGATTCAGATGACGACGGCATTACAGATAGCGTGGACGTTTGTCGCATAGATTCGCAAAACCTTTGCTCTGGCGATCCTATAGAGCCCTTATTGGCTCTGGGTGAAGATTTGCAGTTAAGCTTAACATCACAGGGCGGCCTAGCGATGTTAGAAGTGGTGCTTAGTGCACCAGCCTTAGAAGAAATAAGCTTTAATTTCTTTGTAGATGCATCACCAGCAGATGGTGATACGGCAACAGATGGTGTTGATTTTGTGGCAGCTAGCGGCTCGATGACCTTTGTGCCAGGGCAGCAAAGTATGCTGATCCCA
>CAZXTD010000060.1:0-22279 GCA_964643575.1 uncultured Glaciecola sp.
ACAGGCGCTAGAATATACGCAGCCATTGCCCACTCGATGTTGCAAAGGAATGCGCCATTGCCAACCCGCGGTATGCGCAGTAGATGTGGTATTTGGGTTCATGCCTTTTGTGATATTACAAGGCGACACCACAGCGCTGTCGCAGGGTAACCAATGCCGCCAGTCGTCATAACTTGCGCCAAGGGTTTTCTCAATTAACAAGCCTTTAAAGCCCGAGCAGTCTATAAATAAGTCGCCCTCAATCACTTTCCCACTTGCTAATTGTAAGCTTGTAATAAAGCCGGAGTCTTTGTCTTGCCGGATTTTTTCGACTTTGCCTTCGATGCGCTCAACTCCCAACTTGCACGAAAATTCTCGTAGAAACTTAGCGTATAAAGTGGCGTCAAAATGATAAGCATAAGCAATACTGCTTAAAGGGGAATTTTGTATACGAGCAGGGCGCATAAACCTGCCTTCGCGGGCAGCTCTTGCTTCTATAGAATAATATTCGAGTGGCTTTTGAGAGCCTTGCTCATGGTTTTTAAGCCAGTATTGATAAAATGAAAGAGGGCCTATTTGTGTGCCAGGGTCGCCAAATGGATGAATATAGTCATCCCCTAATTGCCCCCAGTTTTTAAACTGAATGCCTAGTTTAAATGTGGCATTGGTGCGCGTAATAAATTCGTTTTCGTCGATACCTAGTACACGGTTAAATTGCAGAATTTGTGGAATGGTTGCTTCACCCACCGATACAGTGCCGATATCTTCTGATTCGATAAGCGTAATGTCACAAAACGCAGTGGTTAACTGCTTAGCCATTAGGGCTGCGCTCATCCAACCTGCGCTACCGCCGCCTAAAATGACCACCTTTTTAATACGATTATCTTGCTGCATAAAAATACTTCTTAATTTTGTTTTAATCTGATTGTGTAACGACCCATTGCTAAAAGCAACAGGTCGTTAGTTCAACTACAGATTACTGCTTGCTACTAATGTTTAAAATCTACCCCTTAGGATCAAAGAGTAACGTCTGTCGTTATTAAACCAAGAGCGATTTAAACGGCGTCCATCTTGTAACATCGTTGTGTGAATAGTTTCGTCGAGTAGGTTAACGGCTTGTATACCTACATCAATGCTTTCATTCACGCTGTAAAATATTGACCCATCTAACTGTCCAGTTGCTTCGTTAAACACAGGTTTACGTGTAATTACGTCGCGCGTGGTTAACAAAAAGTCTGAGCGCCAGTTGTAAGCGAGTCGTGCACTTATCGCGTTCTTCTCATATAGCAACACAAAGTTTGCAGTATGGTCAGACAATTGCTCAAGCGGAAGCTCTACATCCACTGTGCCTAAACCTGTTCCGTTCTCTAGGTCAGGGTTAGGTACGCCTTCAGAAGTAATTCTCGTGTAGTTTGCTTGCACACCTAAACCATCAAACGGTTCTGGCAACATGCCAAAAAACTGCTGATAAGCTATTTCATAACCCTGCATCGAGCCATCTTCGCCATTTACAGCACCGCGAATAAGTACAGGTTGTGATGCGCCAGAATCTTCATTTGTGAAGGTTTCAGTGCGCTCACCATTTATAAAGAAGTTTTCTAGGTCTTTATAAAATAGCGAAACTGTGAGGCTATCACCTTGATTAAAGTACCACTCAAACGACGCGTCATAGTTAATCGATTCCATAGGCTGCAAGTTAGGGTTACCGCCACTGGCTTGATAAAAATTAACAGAGGCACTTTCGATTATTTGATTCGGCTCACCAGTTTCTGGGTCAAGCACCGGTTGACCTGCATCATCTAGTTCAACCGCTCTTACCGATTCAATTGAATTGGCGCCAATAGTTAAAAACGCGCGTCGGTTACCTAAGCTTGGATACGATATTGCTTGTGATACCGCGAATCGTAAAAACATATCATCTTGGATTTCGGCCCGTAAGTTAAAGCTAGGTAAAACTTTAGAGTACGTTGACGAAAACGTGGTGGGCACCGCTGCCCCTGATCCAAATGCACGATCTTCAGCAGGTAATGCTAATGCTGGAATTTCATCTGGTTCAAACTCTTCACCGTCTGGTACTAAGTTTTCAAAATACTCTGTAGTGTAGTTAGGGAACAACAAGTAGCCGTCGGTTTCAGTTTCGAGCTCTGCGTAACGTATCCCGAAGTTACCATCAATCATTACGTCGCCCATTTCAAACTGATAATTGGCTTGCACGTAAAATGCCGTGTTGGTTTCGGTAATAGAGTTAAATTCTTCACGTAAGAAATTGCCACCATCTACCGTGCCAACACCTTCAGCATCAACTCCGTTGCTCAGTAAGCCGTAAGAGTTCCCAGAATGTCTTGAGTTACCTAAGGCTATGAGGATGTCAGAATATGGCGCGACACCATAGTTTTCAACAAGGTCAAAAGAGGGAGCAATAAACTGCGCACCTTGAATAATTGCACCATCTTGTAAGCTGCCAAAGTCAACAACATCAACATACTCTTTAATGTCTTGAAGGTCGGCAGCATCGCCGTCTAACCAACCTGGGCCGCCATTACCCCAGTGCGCTGAAAGTGCCTTCCAAGCGCGGCCGTAGTCAGTTGCTCGGTTGGTTTGTTCACGTTTTGAATAACGAGCACCTGTTTTAATTGACTCAATTATGCCGCTATCAAACACATATTTGGCGTCAAACTGAAAAGCGTCAGACTCACCTTCGTTGTCAGTAATGTGCGGCATACCCGCTCTAAAATATGCATTGCTCAAGCTGTCTAGTGGTAGTTGGCCTTCAAAGTCTGCATCTGGTGTCCATTGCGGGTCGTAAAAGCCGATATCAGCTCGGTCATCGCCATTGTCTTTATAATAAACGACAGCATGCTGGCCCATAAATACCGAGTGGTCGAGAGTGGCAGCTTCTGCTTCAACACGTTGGGCATCAAACTCTAAAAACCAATTGTCGCCAGCTTGATGTTTAATATTTAACGAGAAGTCTTGGACTAGGTTTTCGTCGCGTCTAAAACGTGAACTGGTTTCGATAATACCGCCGTAAGGCACCCAGTTGTCGGGGTTGCCGTCCCATTGCGTGGTGTTTTGTAAACGTCCAAAGGGGTCGCTGCCCGAAAAGTCACTGCTTCGGTATTCGGCTAAGCCTGTTTGAAAGCCTTCAACCATGTAGCCGTGCTCATCAAATATCAGGTCGGTTCCTTCAACGGGTATAAGTACCGCATCGTCGCCGCGTTGATATTCAACCACACGCTCTTTCCACTCTAGTGAAGAGTCGGAGCGAATGTATTCGGCGGTTACCAAGGTGTTTTCGTCGGGAGAACGCCATTGCAAAGACACCGAGCCCCCATCACGTTCACGGTCATCAAATTTAGAGCGCGCGCCAATACCACGCACGGTGCGTTGAGGCAGCGGTAAGCCGTCTGCGCCTAATACCTCGTTGCCATTTGCATCGGTAACATTGCCTAATAACCAAGCTGCGCTTTGGTCACGGTTGCCGTCAATCGCGTCTCTTGATGCGCGGTTATCCCACTGTACGCCACTTTGAATGGCGTCTGACTGAAACTTAACCTCTGCATGGGTATAGTTAACTAAAAAGCCAAACTCACCTGCGTCAGTTTCAAAGCGGTCGCTGTACAAGAACGAAAACTGAGGTGCGCCTTCTTCACGCAGATCGCCATAGGCGTATTCAGTATTAAATGCGAATAAGCGCCCAGGGCTATCAAAAGCTTTACGTGTAGTTAGGTTGATTGAGCCTGATATTCCGCCCTCAACCATTTCGGCCATTTGGTTTTTAAATACCTGCACGCTGCCCACTAGTTCGGGAGGTACATCTTGGAAGCTTAAGCCTCGACCACTGTTTGCACTAAATGAGTCGCGACCATTAAATTCACTGCGGGTTTGTGTTAAGCCCCGTATGACTACGCCGGTACCTTCAGTTGAGAAGTGATCGGGGTCATTTCGTGCTGCAAAACGCTCAATGGCTACACCGGGCACACGCTGCAATGCTTCGGTGATACTGGCGTCGGGTAATGCCGAAATATCGGTAGCATCAATGGCATCCATAAATGTACCAGCGTTCTTTTTTAAGTCAGCAGCACGCATTAAGTTGCCGCGTTGGCCTTTGACTTCAATAACTTCCGCTTTTTCTTCTTCTGATTTTTGTTCTTCAGTTTGGTTGTCTTGCGCATATGCCCCAGACGCTGAGGTGAGTCCGGCAATAGCCAGTGCTAAAAGACTTTTACGAAATAATTTCTTTTGTGAGTGTGTTTGATTGTTTGTGTGCCTAACCATGTGTTGCTCCCATTTTTGAGTTGTGTCGTATCTTTAAGTCCTTATGCCCATTTGATTTCTTTATTGACTTGCGGGCGTTTGGCGCTTGTTTTGAATCATCGTTTATGGTCATCCTTGGAGTTTGTGCTTAAACGATGTCGATACACTTTTTGCATGCCTAAAAAACAGCATATTAATAAAGCTAAACTAAGCGGGATTGTTTGTAAATGAGATGTAATTAGCGTGGTTTCGCGCTTTACAAACAGATACAACAAAATAAGCTGAAGATGCAACATTTTCGGCTATTTACGTGATTTTCCGATGTGTTTATACAGAAATAACCTTGCGCAACACATAATTTTATAATGTGCTTATAAAATATCGTAAATTGCGATTCACTTTTCTCAATATAATTCATACGCTTTGGTTTATTCACGAAAACTAAATATAAAATCAATTAAAACAATTGTATAAGTTAAATTAAGTTTTATTAAGATAATTTTTGAATTATTAAGGCTAGTAAGTTTATATAGAAATAGAATATTAAAATTTTGACAAAAATAGCATTTGATTTGAGGAGAATTCGCATGATTAAAGGGTGGTTTCGCATACTTACTAATGCAACAAGATAAGCGTTAATTTCTCCGAGTAAGCGCTTTCATTGTGGAAAATTTGGCGGCTTATGTGTTAACAATAAATTAACAATTGGTGTTTTTATTGTGTGTAGCTAGACACTAGGTGCTGCCAATATTGACTGCTACTCGGCATTTTTCGCAGGTGTAAATTTACCAAGTCTTTTATTTTTTTTATTTGCTTAGCACTTATGTTTATATCTTTGTGACTTAGCAGAGCGTGGCTATTTTCGGGAAGATTACCACTTGCCATTAGCGTATTTATCCAAAGAGCCGGTGGCACTGGGTCATTGTCAAATGTAGCGAGCATCCCACTTTGTTTGAATAGCTCGAGTTTGTATTGCGTTTTTTGATTTAGCTGAGATGGCGTATTTTGTGTGCTCTTGCTGATTGGCGCCCTGACTAAAAAACGAAAAGCCTGCTGATATTCTAATAAGCGAGCAAAGATCTCATCATGCAAGCGATTATACTCTTTTGCATTGCTGTCCATATTGTCGCTAACCGGAAATATATCAATTAGGCGATTTACGGCCCTAATGGCTATTTCTAGGTTACCCATTACAACAGGTGCATATCCGCTCAAGTTTTTTGTTATTGCTATGCAGTTGCCTTGCCAAGGAGATAGTAATGCCTCGTTTTTGAAGTCTTCATTTGTGAGACTTATTAGCAACTCGTTATCTGTTAAATTGCTCAGTAAATCGTGCTCAATTTGTTTAGTGTTATAAACCTTATTGTCATAATAAAATTGATAATAAGACCTGTCATTTAGTGAGCTTGATACCAACAAGCCTTTTGGCAAATTGGCAACCGTTTTGTATAGCGTGGTTATGCATTTTTTGTGAAACGTCGCGACAACGCGCGAGGTATAACTTGGAGCATCAATACCTTCTGGGTCAGCCTTTATGTCGTCATGGCTTGTATTTAGGTTTTGCATTGAGCGTAGCGCTGAGTCTTCGCTTGCATCAATATAAAGGTTCGCACTCATAGGCCGTTTGTTGGCATCAAGGATATGCTTTACTTGACCACTTTCACAGTGCGCTTTAACTTCGTCAACCTTCACCACCTTTACGCCTAAGTATTGTGCGTATTCAGTCATAAGACTACCGTACTCGTTTGCATCTGTGGCGATGCCGTAGTTAAAACTCGATAAGATAGAATTGAGATCGGTGCTTGGGTGCACAAATTTGTTTTGTCGTGCCATTTCACTTGCCAGTGAGTAAGGTTCAAAATCTGTAATGTTTAATTGTTTGGCGTAATGATGAAAGTCGAGGCCATCAAGATTTGCACCTGCACCTGAAAAGGGTAATATTGCGTCAATATTAGCGCCACAAATACGTTTTCCAATAGCTCGGATGCCTGTTTGAAAACTCCCTTTACAGGGAATCAACCACTGGTGTTCAAACAAGCCACACAGCTTGTGCAATTCAAGTAAATCGGGTGTGAAAGTTTCACAAATGGGTGCTTGTGTTTTCTGAACCTCCACCTCTGGTGTAACAATGGTCACCTCTATTTGTAGGCGACGTCGCAAAAAAACTGCGCTTATCCAAGCAGAGGGCGTATTTCCGAGCACTATCACATGTTTTGGCGCACCCATCAGTGTTTCCCATATAAGCTTGCGCTAGCACTTGAGCGATTGTCGAGTTGGCTGTTTGTGCTCAAATAAGTCTCAAGTGTTTCGTTGTTGGTGCGCATACTTTTTACGCCATCTTGCACGCGTTTGTGTTGATGCTTTAAGAAAGTGTCTGTAGCGCTTTGTGATGCACGCTGCAAGCTACGGTGATAATGCTCAGGTAGCATGCCCTGACCACTTAAAACCGCCAACCAGCTAGGGTCAAGAAATTCTCCATTTGCATACTTAATTATGTGGCCCTGTTGGTGATACATCGATAGCTTATGTTGCAGCGAATCGGGTATATTCATGTTGCGCACGTAGTGCCAAAATGGTGAATCGTCGCGCTGGGTTACGTGGTAGTGTGCCACTAAAAAGTCACGTATGTGCTCAAATTCGCTGTCCATTAAACGATTAAATTCATCGGCCAAAACGCTATTACAATCTTGTTTAGGGAATAGCTGCACAAGATGCATAATCGCTTCTTGAATTAAAAATATACTGGTTGACTCGAGTGGCTCTAAAAAGCCTCCCGACAAGCCAATTGCCACACAGTTTTTGTGCCAAAACTTATTGCGTTTACCGGTGGTAAAACGCAACTGAATGGGATCTTTAAGCGGTTTTGCGTCAAGCGATTGCAGCAGAATATCACCCGCTTCAGTATCTGACATAAATTCGCTGCTATATACATGCCCATTACCGGTACGATGTTGCAAGGGTATGCGCCACTGCCAACCCGCGGTATGTGCTGTTGAGCGCGAGTACGGGAGTAAGGGCTCAATACGTTCACAAGGTACTGCCTGTGCACTATTACACGGCAGCCAGTGCGACCAATCGGTATAGCCAGTTTTAAGCGTCTGCTCGATTAAAAGCCCTCTAAAGCCCGAGCAATCAATAAATAAATCCCCCGATATGTGCTGACCATTTTCTAGGGTCACTTTGCTTATAAAGCCCGAATCTTGTTTCTGACTGACATCGAGCACTTTGCCTTCAACCCTTTTTACGCCTCGCTGTTGTGCAAATTTACACAAATATTGCGCATACAAAGCGGCATCAACATGGTAAGCATAAGAAAACTTTGAACAAATGGCACTTGGGTCTGCGTCTGGAAATTGAAACTTGTTGTGCTGCGCAGCCATTGCCGCTAATGAGTACTCGCTAAGCGGTTCAGCTTTGCCTTGCTGCCATGCTTTAAGCCAGAGTTGATGAAAAGCTTGATTTTGAAATGGCTCACCGTATTCGCCAAATGCATGCATGTAACGACGGTTGAGTTTCCCCCAATTGACAAACTCTATGCCTAGTTTGTAAGTGGACTCGGTGGCACGCATAAACTCGCGTTCGTCAATGCCGAGCTTTTGATTAAAAAAACGTAAATGTGGCAAGGTTGCTTCGCCTACACCTACCGTGCCAATGTCTTGCGATTCAATCAAGGTTATTGCGCATTTTTGTGTGTCGAAAAATTTCGACAATGCGGCCGCAGTCATCCACCCGGCAGAGCCGCCGCCTACAATAACAACTTGCTGAACCGCTTTATTTATCACCTAGCACCCTGTTAACTATTTGTTAATATTCTGGCAAACTACCGCAGTTTTTAGCAAAAGTGAACGCGATTACGAAAAATAACAATACAATTACGAAGGATTGTTTACCACGATAATCATTGCGGTTTTCGCGTTTAATGGCAAGGTTTCGACCGGCACTCGAGGGTTAAGCGCAATATCGTCGGAGTGCCACACCTGCCAATTTGTATATTGTAGAAGTAACTCTGGCAATGTGATTTGCTGAGGTTTTGTGGATAAGTTAAATACCACATATACCATTTGCTCGGGTGCAGCAGGGTTTAGGCGCATATACGACAACAAGCGTCGACGGTCATTGTAGTAATCAAAAGTTATTTCGCCGGTCGATAATACCGGATTTGCTCGGCGCAGTTTAACAAGAGATTGGTAGTATGCGTGTAAGTCTGCGTCAAAACTTACCGTATCTAAAGACTTGTGTCTGCTAAGCGGATGCGAAGACTCTTTTTCAAAACTATATTCTGGCCAAATAAGCGGTTTTCGATTGTGCGGATCGTCACTTCCCCACATGCCCATTTCGTCGCCTGCCCAAATTTGTGGAGCGCCTATATAAGTGAACTGATGCGCTAAAAAGAGCTTTGCTTTGCTGAGTGCTTGAGGGCCGTATTTGTTGCTGTTGTACGATGAATTTTGTGAAGCTTTGGCGTTAAATTTATACTTGTTATTATTGTTAAAAGAGGTGAGTAAGCGCGGGCTATCGTGGCTTGCCGACATATTCATCATGGCATATTCAAAAGACTTATCGAAACCTTGAACAGTCGTATCTGTTGGTTTAGTTGCGTTAATTGTTCCGTCATTTGGTTCAGCATCTTTGTTTTGTGTAAGCGCTTCAAGTTGACTGATCAACTCGCTCGGCGCAATTGCTTGGGGTGCCTCGGCAAAAAAACGACGCGCTACTCTATACCAGCGGTAATTCATAACTGCGTCAAATACATCACCTTGTAGTACAGGCGTTGGGTCAAATAAATCATCGGGAAACTGCTCCCACCATATCTCACCAATCAAATAGGCGTCGGGGTTGATGGTTTTCACAAATTTACGATAGTCACGCCAAAAGTCTAAAGGCACTTCAGCTGCAACATCGAGTCTAAAACCGTCGATGCCATCGCTTGTATCACCGTCGTTGTTGGGGTCGAGCCAGCGCTGGGTTACAGCAAAAATATGGGCTTTGGCCCTATCGCTATAAATATCACCTTCGACTAACGCTACCTTTTGAGCATGGTCGACATAGACCGTTTCTTTGATTTCGGGTAAGTCGAAAACACCAAACCAGCCGCGGTACTCAAACTCGTTTTCAGGCGTAGCAGGGTCATCAAACTGTTTAACCCAGTACCAATCTGCAAATTCTGATTCTTGTTGATTTTTGAGCAGGTCTTGCCATGCCCAAAATGTGTGCCCCGTATGATTCCAAGAGTAATCCATGATTATGCGCATATCTCGCTTTTTGGCTTCTTGAATGAGTTCAACAAAGAGCTTATCTGCACTGGTGAGTTTCCATGTTGATGGGTCGGTTGGGTTTTCTTTTGCTATGATTTCTCTGTCGCCAGCAGGGTCAGGTCCAAAATTTACGTCAACATGACGCCAATGGCGCGCATCATATTTATGCATTGAAGGGGCATCATTAATGGGATTAAAGTACAGCGCATTAATACCCAGCTTAGCTAAGTAATCGAGTTTATCTATGACACCTTGTAAATCTCCACCATAGCGACGCAATGCGGTTTTAGCATCAAAGCTTGTGACAGGGTTTCCACTAAAATCGGCTTGGTTGTGCACTTCATCAAAATAGGCATCGGCGGTATACCAGTCTTGTGTCCAAGGTGTAATTGCCCACGACTCAGGAATATAACCAGGGTAGGTGCCTTTAATACTGAGTTTAGTAGGGTCGTTGCTTGGGTCACCATTATGGAAACGTTCTACAAAAATTTGATACCAAACCGCGTGTTTTGACCATTCTGGCGGAGTATTTGGGGTTTGCACTTTAACGCGGTCGTCTTTACTTTCTTTTCCTTTGTTGTTGGGGTCTGAACACGCCAATAGCACAAGAGATATGGTAACAAAGAGTAATATTCTGGATATAAAAGTAAAGATGGTCACTGGCCTACTGCTAATTTCTTATTATTTTTTTGGCTTGCTAATATCCTGTGAATACGCCTTTATTTCAAGTGATTATTCTAATTGTTTACGTGTCTGAGGCTTAGTGTTTGAATGCTAAGTAATTACTTTTGAATTGAGTTTTATCCTTATCAAAGGGAGTTGCTTTGTAACGCTGCAAGTATGCGCTATATACGCCACGGGCATAAAATATTGTATGAGTCGTTTGCAAGCCTTCGTTAAACAAGATACTTTTAGATTATCGCTTCTATTTACCAATACAGAGTTGGCTTACGTCGATGAACTATCGCTTTACTATATTACTCATTTTACCTTTTTTATTATTTGCCTGTTCAGATGCGCCTAAAACTGATGCTGTGCCAGTATCTGAAACGGCTGAAACATCAAAAATCACTCAGCAAGATATCGACGCAGCAACCGATTACCATTCTTTTGCTAACCCTGATGAAATTGTTGTTAAACACATCGGCCTAGATCTCACCGCAGACTTTGATAAAAAGCAGCTTATCGGCAGTGCCGCCTTGCAATTTGAACGCGTTGACACAAACGCCACTGAGCTAGTATTAGATACCCGGGGCCTGAACATTACCAAAGTGACTTCTGCGGGTGTGCCAATTGACTTTGAACTCAAGCCTAGCGATGAGAATTTAGGTGCAGCTTTGCATATACAGGTGGGAGATAGCGCTGAACAAGTCACTATTAGCTACTACACAAGCCCAGACGCATCGGGTGTGCAATGGCTTACACCACAGCAAACTGCAGGCAAAAAGCATCCGTTTTTGTTTACCCAAGCGCAGGCCGTGCATGCGCGTAGTTTTATACCGCTACAAGACTCACCTAAGGTACGGGTAACCTACAATGCAACTATCAGAACGCCGGCCGAACTGCTAGCAGTAATGAGTGCTGCCAACGACCCCAATACCCAGCGCGACGGTGTATATGAATTTACTATGCCGCAATCAATCCCTTCTTACCTAATTGCTTTGGCAATTGGCGATTTGGAGTTTCAAGCAATGGGTGAGCGCACGGGTGTGTATGCAGAACCCTCAATATTAGCAGCCGCAGCCGCTGAATTTGAAGACACTGAAAGCATGCTTGAAGTGACCGAAGAGAAATATGGCGCTTATAGCTGGGACCGCTACGATCTTTTGATTTTGCCTCCTTCATTTCCTTTTGGCGGTATGGAAAACCCGCGTTTATCATTTATCACCCCTACCGTGATTGCGGGTGATAAAAGCCTCGTTGCCTTAATTGCACACGAACTTGCACACAGTTGGTCAGGTAACACAATTACCAATGCCACATGGCGCGATTTATGGCTAAACGAAGGCTTTACCACCTATTTAACCTACCGCATCATGGAAATTATTTATGGTACCGACCGCTATAATATGGAGGCGGTGTTAGGCTATCAAGATTTGCAAGCCGACCTAGCGTCTTTACCTACCAATGATCAAATTATGGCAATCGATTTACGCGGTCGTAATCCAGACGATGTATTTTCAAATATTCCATATGAAAAGGGTGCTTTGTTTTTGCGTGAAATTGAACACAAGATTGGTCGCGATAACTTTGACCAATTTTTACTCAAATATTTTGAAGATTTTGCTTTCAAAAGCATCACCACCGACGAATTTATTACTTACTTAGACACGACCTTATTAAGCGATTACCCTGAGCAACTAGATAAGTCGCGTATTATGCAGTGGATATTTGAACCGGGCTTGCCAGTCGGAGCACCAAAACCGGAGTCTGATGCCTTTGTTAAAGTAGATAATGCCCGCGCTGCCTGGCTTGCAGGCGATATGAACGCGGATGAAATAGAAGTTGATGGCTGGACCGTTCATCAGTGGTTGTACTTTTTAAATAACATGCCAGAGCAGTTAAACGATACCCAGCTTACAGAATTGGATACAGAGTTTGCGCTTACTAACAGCAAAAATAACGAAATTGCGCACAGCTGGCTTTTAATTGCCGTTAAAAATAACTACCAACCTGCTTATGATAGGCTATATACTTATTTGGTTAGTATTGGCAGAAACAAATTAGTTAAGCCGCTTTACAGAGAGCTATCTTCAACACCAGAAGGCAAAGCTTTTGCGCAGCGAGCCTTTGCAGAAGCAAAGCCCGGTTATCATCCTTTAACTATTTCTGCTAACGAAGGATTTATCGAGTAACGAGATTTTATGTTTGTATTTTTATTTGTTGTAGCGTGTGTCATTTTTGTGAGCACGATTACATGGCTAAGTTATAAATTAGCCCAAACCAGAACACATCGACCCAAACTTTTTGCAGTTGTTGGTTTTTGCTTGGCGTTTGTGCCACCCGTTGCACTCGTCTTTATCGCATTTTTAGCGTTTAAAGACGAGACGGTAGATTTGAAATTCGACAGCTAATAATATTAATTTGGGCTAAACATCCAACGCTATTTGTATACTGTGGCCTCAAATCTTCCTGCCATCGTGAAAGCACGGGCACTTTCTCCATTTGCATTCAAATACTCTAAACGTTCTTTAGCTTCTTCAATGGTCGGAGTATGACCGTCTTCAATCCACCACATAACATAACTCGAGCCTTGCATAGGGAAGAACCACTCAGAGCGTCTTTTTAAAAAGTCTTTGTGGTGACTTTTAAACATAAAGTGTTTTAATGCTTCTATCGACTTCCAAACAGACATATTTACCAGCATGCGAGGGTCATTATAAGCATCGATGCTGGTTGCATCACCCGATTCATCTTGTAAGCGCCACACAAACCCTTCCGATTTTTCAGCGATACCGTTGACTAAATCAAGGTTGTCCACAAAATCTGCGATATTAGGGTCATCTAAATCAAACATCGCTTTACCGATATTGAGCTGGGCAAGTTGCATATAATTATCTCCGGTTATCGGTTATTTTCGCGAAGACTGTTCGCTATTTTGAAAACTATACGCATAAAACGACCTTAGTCCACAGTTAAGGTGTAATTTGCTTGGCCATTCTCTGTAGATTCAAACTGGCCACTGCCTTCAAGATCTTTAAATACCTCGCTACTCGACTCAGTCATAATCGTAAAATTGCTGCTGGCAACGCCGCCTACAAACTGGCCATTGTGCTGTACTACTAAGTCGCCTTGTTTGCCGTTAATGGTGCAATTAAGGGTTTCAAAACCGGTAAATTTCGCGTTGCCATCGCGGCCATAAGCCATTAAAAATTGTGTTTTGGCTGAGCCTTCAATGTCTCCGCTGTATTGGCAGCTTACTTTTGCTAGGCTTTGTTTGCTGCCGTCTTCGTTTTCTATAAAGCTCGACTCGTCCCATCCTGTTATTTGATATGAGCCCTTAAGTGTTTGCATTAGCCGGTTCCTTTATGTTGTTTGTAGTGGTTTGAGTACGAGCTTGATTGACCAGTTTAAGCAATTCGCTAGCGGCAATAGCGTCAGATAAAGCGCGATGGTGACGTTCCATTTTAATATCAAAATGGCGGGTTAAGTTGGCGAGTGAATAGCTCTTAAGGCCCTTATAATGCTGTCGCATTTGCTGAACTGTGCACAGCTTTGGCCTGCGATAAGTGCGATTAATACGGGCAAATTCTTCACGTATAAAACCGTAATCGAAATTTACATTGTGCGCAACAAAAATACAATTTTCGGTAAAGCGCTCTATATCGTCTGCAAGGTCAACAAACAGAGGCGCATCGGCAACCATGTCGTTATTAATACCTGTTAGGTCGGTGATCATGGCGGGTATTCTGCGCTCGGGGTTTATCAAGCTTTGCCATTGGTCAACTACTTCACCGTTGATCATTTTTACCATGCCTATTTCGGTAATTTTATGAGTACCGGCGCGCCCCCCTGTGGTTTCGATATCAATAACGGCGTAGGGCTGCATGGGGTCGAGCGTCCAATCAACGGTGGTAATGCCAACATCTAGCCCGCACTGCTTTAAGCCTTGAATTTGTATGAGTTGATTACGCCGCAAACTGTCGCCTTTTGCTTTTATTTCTTCAAAGCGTAGATTGCCATTTTCGAGCACCATGATGTCGGGGTAGCCGTCGTTATATAGTGCCCAGTTGCCGCACATTATGCGTAAATGCTGCTTGATACTTGCTAAGGGAGTGTTTTCGGCCAATACAAGCAAGCTCTCGAGCATATTGTTATGCCAAGCAACAATGCCTTGGCTTTGACCAAAGTATTTTGTGCAGTGCTTAGTAAGCAACAGAACAAGGTCTTTATTGGAATTTAGCTTATCTAAACGATGATTAACCTGCTCGCTGGCTATGTCGAGCAAACAGTTCTGTTTTAAACTTAAGGGAATATAGTCAAAAGGCGTGGCTAAACCCCAACGGTCAATCTCGAACAACTCAGGCCAAAAACATAAACCAAACAGGTTTTGCCAAAGTCGATTTTCTGTACGCCAAGCTCTTACGCCTCGCGCTTGATAATAAGCAATCACGCCGCGTTCAACGCTACCTTTATAGGTCTCGTCTATTAACAGATGCCTAGTATTTTCCCGCAGCATATCGGTCAGAATGCTGGTTCGTTTCTTTTTGTACTTGCGGGCTAAAAAGTCTTCTGCAAATTGCAACAGGTGGTCCGAAAGCGGGCTATCAATTATTTGATTGAGCTTGTCTTCGACTTCGTTTTTGAGACCTAATTTAAACGCTTGTCTACACCAAAACTCCTGTGCTTTTGGGCTTTGAATTTCAAACAGAAAAGATAACGCAGTTTTAGGCGCATATTCTAATAGAGCTTTAGCCAACACAAATCGAATGCGGTCTTCATATTCTTGCGCTTGTATTCCATGTGCTTGGGGTAAGCCGTCGAGAAGTGCCTTAATTTGTTTCTCGTTATTTAGTGACATTTGTTTTATGTCATGCAGCGTTTTTTGCAAGGTGTAAGTGCTGTATGCATTGTCGTAGTCGGCAAACCGTTGTTGCATTTGAGCTTGTTGTTCTCGTGTACGCATAATGCCTAAATCGCGCATAGAAAACTGGTTTAGTGCACCGTGCCTATGTCCAAAGTATAAGAACAAGAAATAGTCGATATAGTCGTCGGTTTGCCTGTAAACATAAGCTTGAGCCGGTTCACTTAGCAGTATTTCTTGATCCGATAACCTCAAACAGTGTTCAACAAAAACGCCTTTTGCTGCACTTTTGGGTAAAACCGGAGAATCTTCTTTTGCACATTGCTGATACAAAGCGTATAGCTCTGGTTTGGTCATTAAGCTGAGTAACTGTGATGTTAGCGCTTGCAATTTATCATCGCTTAAGTCAGCTTGCTGGGAGATGCTCGGCACATCGCAAATAAGTTTAAGCTCGGTCAAATCGCTCAGTAATTTGGGGATATCTTCTAGTTCTTCAAATCGTAGTGTTGTTCTTTTTATCAGGGGATATTTACGGTTGACTAAGCGCACTAATAAGCACTGTTGTGCATGCTCTAAATTATCAAAGGTGTTTAAAAATGCACGATGGCTTGTATTCAAAAGCGGCGCACTTGGCCCCTTTACAAAGTCTAAAAACTCCATAAAGTGTGTATGATAATAAAATACAGGTAAATCTTTAAATGCCATTGAATGTCCAGCAAATTGCTAACTACTGTTTTAATATACAGTTAAATGCTGCTGGTGTCATTTCCATTTTAAAGGTAAATGAATATGGCTTGTCACATTGCTATTGAAGGCATGTTTGGCCTACTGAGCTAAGATAGTGGTACTCTCAATGCGAGATAATAGTTATCTTAGCTCACGAGCAAACTAGACTAAGTGCCTAAGCGCTTGTCTTGCCAAACCAGAGAGTGTTGCAAATAGTTTTTCGGTAAGCCAGCGAAGGAACACTTGAGTCAACGAAACACTTTCACCTACTACCACGCCTAAAAAGCGCATTATTTGTGTGATCAAGCTTTTCATTATGTCTGCGGTAGCACCGGCAATTTGCACGCCTTTGGTTAAAATATAGGCTAATTGGTCAACAATAGTCGCTGTGCCTAATAAGGCTAAGCCTGTAAGCATACCTGCGGCTTCCATGATCATTCTTAACGCTTTCACTATTAAACGCATGAGAAGTGATGAAAGATAACCACCTGGCACTGCGCCTGCCTGTTTTAATACATCGTCGATTGTTTCTAATGAAAACCGTCGATGTGCAATTGTGTTAAGTGCACCCCACGACCCACCGCAGTTTTTTTCATATAAATCCATGCTATGTGCCCCAGGCCAAATAACCATACCCGAACCCTTAAGCAAGTATGAGTCTGCGCCAACTGGGCAATGCGTATATGGAAAAACTGGCACCATCGGAACAGGATCGGTGTCGTGATACACTCTAAAAATGTTGTTGGGTTTTAGCTTTTGAGTCAAATATTGGGCATGTTCGGCACCGCCGGCTCTTGGTGCTCCAAAGGTATACAAGTACATGTCAACGTGACTTTTTAAAGCGTCAGCTAGTAGAGTAGCTGTCGACCCGCCAAGGCTATGGCCTACAAGATGTATCGCACTCAGTTTTTTATTCAATAGTTCGTTTCGAAGTTGCGGCAGAATGCTTTTTGTTAATTGATTAAACCCTTGGTGTACCATATGCCCGTTAGGGCCATGGTCGCCCGAAAATTTCGCGTTAGTCAGCCAATCAGAGCCCGAGGGCATATTAGTGCCCCTCACCGAAATTACGCATTCGCCCTCACGACTGCCTTTTTTACCAAATGCGCAGTAACCAAAGTTAGTGCGTGTACCGAATCCGGTGACACCTGTAAAAACCTTACTAGTATCAATTGCAAATACATCTCGGTTAACCCCAGCTGCAGCAGCTGCTGCAATATTGGGTGTGCGAGAGCCTAATGTGGCATATGCAGAATTCGCTAATTTTGCAGCTTGTGAGGGACTTAATGGGCGAGTCACATTCTATTCCTTTTCAATATATTTATTGCTTATTTAGCGGCAATTTAATTGCCGTTAGGCGCATTAACCAAACTGCAAATTCCAAAATAATCGGGGCCATAGTCGGCTTCTCGGTCTAGGTCGCACACGAGCTCAAAGTTAGCACCTTGGGCTTCAGAATTTGGCTCAGGGCTTCGCTTAGTGCTTATCCAACCTTGATACTCTTTTCCTTCGTATAGAATAAGAATCTGTTGGGCTGCTACAAATTCGCCAGGCAGTAGACTCAAAAAACCTTTACTTTTCGTAATTGCAGGCAAACTAAACTTTCCGTTGTCATCGGAGGAAGTCTGTGCGCTTATCTCTTCACCGCCGCCATCACTTACGGTTTGTAATATCTGAGCGTCTGCACAGGGCTTACCGCCCATAAGTACGGTCCCGTTTAGTTGTGAGAATAGTGTTTTATTCCCAAAAATACCTGCCATTGCTTTTGCTCCCAGAGATATAAGCACTACTGCTGTTGCAGCAAGGATGAGTTTGGATGGTAGTCTAGATTTCATGTGTTTTACTGCCCATTAAAAACATCTTATACGATACGACGCTTAAACGCCGAGCAGTTAACCTTGCTCAAGGCCCTGGCGGTTTAAAGCCAAGGCTATTAAGTAGGAAAGTGTGTCAAATTAACCTTTAAGCGGCATGTATTTAAACTGCTCTTGGCTTATATTTAAGGCCATTTGCACTTTAGATACATCTTCGTCTGATTCTTGCGGCAAATAAATATTGACTTGTTTTTTGTCGCGTCTAGCAACGCCTACGCCATCTCTACAAGAATTGTCTGAGTCGCCACGGGCGCGGCTTACAGTGCGTGTGCAAGATGATAATTCTTTTGGCTCATCAGCAAGCTCATCTTCTTTGAGTTCTTTAAAAATGAGTCGACCAGCGTAATAAGTTTGCCCGGGGTTTAGCGTAATAGGAGACATCCTCTCAGACAGTAAGTCGAAACTTTCTTTAGAAGTACTGCTTTTGCAGTTGACGTCACCAAATTCATATTCGCCTGCCGGCAACTGAACACCAGCAAATGCGCCAGAGCCGAAAACAATCTCGTAAGGTGCATCTTGCGTTTTTGAAACGAGTTGAACGTGTAGCGAATCGCAACCAAGGTTGCTCGACACTTGCATAATGTAGGTAGCTGGCGCAGCGTTTGATGCCACTGCTGAGCCTATACTTAAGAGCATCATTGAAAATAAAACGTAGGTTAATTTAACTTTATTCATAATCGTTGCCTTTCTCTTTCCATGTATATGTAAACATCAGTTTAGTCCAAATAATAACCTACCACAAAACGCGGGCAGTAATAAATGCTTATTTAATTCCTATATAATAAAACTCAGTATTTTGTTTGACGTTTGTTCTCGTATAAAACTTTAACATGCGGGTGTCTCCTCAAGACTAAATGCACCCATTGCTATGCAGTGTTTTTATTTGGATATCGAGACAGCTGCTAAGCAAATGGGATATGATCCCGACAAAAGATAGGTTGAAATGAGGTTTCCAAAACACCATGACTTGGTATTTAGCACAGCGCCTTTTTGATGGACAAGACTTTCATCAAGATGTTTATTTTGAAGCAAAAGACAATCGAATTGTCTCGTTTTGTAGCGCAAGTGTAGGCTTAGCTAATGGGCAAATCCCGTCTAGCTATAAAAGACTTAAGGGCACCGTGGTGCCAGGTTTTGTCGACACGCAAGTTAATGGCGGGGGCGGTGTGTTATTTAACCAAACTCCTACTTATGAAGCCTTATGTACTATAGCAAGCGCCCATTATCAATTTGGCACTCGGGCAATGACGCCCACCTTAATAACCGACCAATATACCGTCATGCAAAAAGCAGCGGATGCTATGGCGCAAGCCATTGCTAACGAGCATCCCAATATTGTCGGAATTCATTTTGAAGGCCCTCATTTAAGCGCACCTAAACGCGGCATTCATCCTGAACAAGCAATCCGAAAAATTGATGATGCTGAACTCGCTCTTTTTACCCGCAAAGACTTGGGCCGAGTTGTGTTAACACTGGCACCCGAAAACGTGCCAGCCGATATAATAAGCGATTTAGTAAAGCAAGGCGTGATTGTTAGCCTAGGGCATACCAATGCCGACTATGAAACCGCAATGCGAGCAATGGAGGCGGGCGCAACAGGGGCAACGCACTTGTATAACGCAATGTCGGGCTTAAGCGCTCGTGCGCCAGGCGTAATAGGAGCTTCGCTCGACAGCGACGCTATTACCGCAGGCCTTATAGCCGACTTGCACCATGTAAGCGCCGCTAATTGCCGTTTGGCATTTAGGGCAAAGTCAGCCTCAAAAATTATGCTGGTAACAGACGCCATGGCCCACGTAGGCACAGATTTAGATAAACTGCCTTGGGCTGACTCAACAATTTCTCGCACCGGCAGCAAACTTACAATGCCAGACGGCACTCTAGCAGGCTCTTGTTTAGATATGTTGCAAGCCGTTCAAATTGCTCATCAAAAAATGGGAATTGCGCTTGATGAGGTGTTAACCAGCGCGACTCATACCCCAGCGCAGTTTCTTAATTTACCTCATTTAGGCTCGTTAAAACTCGGTAGTATTGCTAATTTTATTGAATTAAATGACAGTCTTTCTTAGGTGGTTTGACCCTATAGAATTCATTGGCGAACTAGCGATACTGATTCCACTATAAAGGTATAACATTACGCAAATTTATAAATATAGAAGATAGCCAAACTTATAAGCCATACCATGCCAGATGAATAACTTGGGCTCAAAGCCGTTCTAACACTATTGCGGTTTGTCGTTTTTGCTTATTGTGGCATACCCTTGCATCTTATATGCTCAAAGAACTTAAGAAGAAAAACATCATTACAATTGAGTATGTTGAACGCAGAAAGCGCTTAGTATCAACAAGTCTTATCTTTGTGTTTCTCTTTTTAATGACACTTGGGAGCAAGTCTATGGCATTTGGAAAAGTACACTTGAGTTCTGCGGTAAATGGCGTTGTGCTAAAAGACGGTGGGCCTGTTGAAAATGTAAAAGTTTTCAGGCGCCTGAATTGGCATTGGGGCAATAAACAAATTGAAGATTCTGCTGCGACCGACACCAAGGGGGCGTTCACGCTTGATGTTAAAAATGCGTCTTCTTTTACTGCCATTGCAGCCGCTCACAGTGTGATATGAGATTTTGAAAGATAAGCAGTTAATCACCGATGTAAAACCCAGTGAAATTAACATTGTGCCAATGCCAAGCGCTATATCTTAACAGAGTCATTCACGGTTACTTACTTAGCGACAGATAAGGGTTTGCCTTATCGTTTTTATTGCTTCCGCAGTATTGGCGAGTAGTGTTGCGCCAAATGCCTTCATCGCCGGCTTTTAGTTTTTTGCGTTTATTTGCAATACTGATGTCGTGCTCTGCGGTGGCTATGATTGTTGCGGTTGCCATCGATTTTCAGTAAGCCTTGTTATCAAGAAGCAACGCAACAAACCTACATTTATGTTTTGTCTTAAACTTGTTATGTTCTTATATCTGGCTGATTACAAGTGCCGCACAGTAATGTAGCTTATATCCTTTACACTAAACGTTTAGCGGGGAATATCATGGAACGTCGAGATTTTATAAAACTATTTTCTGCACTATCAGTGAGTTCTGCTATACCCAGCGCATATGCTTCATCACAAGCAAGCAATCCAGCCTTTAAAATCGCTTTGTCTCAATTTACTTTTCACCGCACTATTTTGGGCGTGAAGCAAATGGATTGGGGTCCATTTATCGAGATGTTACATAAAGACCCCAACGCTACCTTACAAGGTGCAATGGACCCTAGAGATATTGTGATTGTTGCCCGTAAATTAGGTGTCGATATGGTCGACCTAGCTAACATTTTATTTTTTGGCCGCGCCAATGACGACAAATGGATAAATACTTTTACCTCGATGGCCAAACAAGAAGGTGTCGGGTTTACTTGTTTGATGGTTGACCAACTCGGTGACCTTGGACTTAGCGACCAAACAGCTCGCAAAAAGTCGATTGAACAATATAAACCTTGGGTAGAAACCGCAGCAAAAATAGGCTGCATGCAAATGCGAGTTAATGCCTATGGCGACGGTAGCCTGCTGAGCCAGCTCGAAAACAACGCCGAAAGCATGCATTATTTAGCCGATTTTTGCCAACAACACAATGTTGAATTGTTAGTCGAAAACCATGGCTTTGTATCAAGCAATGGCGCTTGGTTAGCTATGCTTGTACAAAAAACACAGCACGAGAACTTTGGCGTATACACCGACCTCGACAACTTCTTTATGGGCGGTTGGGACCTCGAACCCAAGCGCTGGTACGACAGAACTCAAGGCCTCATAGAACTTGCACCCTACACCAGAGGCGTGAGCGCTAAAACCCATAAATTCGATAGCCAAGGTCAAGAAACCACCATCGACTATTTACATTGTATGAAAATACTTACAGACGCCGGTTTTGAAGGCTATGCATGCGGCGAATACGAAGGCTCGCAACTGTCTGAAATGGAGGGCGCCAAAGCGACTTTGGCGTTGTTGAGAAGTACTTTGCAGCAAATTTAGCCAAGTATATAGAAAAGTAGAGACAGCGATTTTCTGTCTCTACCTTAGTCATTTTAAGTTGATTTTTTGTTACGACGAGCTCTTAAGGTCATTCCAAATAGACTTAACCCGATCAAACCTAGTGTTGCTGGTGCGTTTACTGGGTCAGCGTTAACTGCTTGAGTGCGTATGCTGTTAATAAGATCTGCCCTAAAGCCAAATGGGTCAGAAAACAAACCGCCACTGTTAAAATCTAAAGACAAAAATTCTGGCTCAGAGCTTGGATCGTCATTGAAGAATATAGAACCGTCAAGTTGAACCTGATAAACCAACTCAATTGTCTCGCCCGCAGCGACTATTCCTAAATTTTGATTTTCTATGGTGTTCTCATCCCATGAAAAAAGACCATCCAATAGGTCGTTATCTTCAGCAAGGATATATCCTTCTTGCACGGTTTCAGATTGCACACCCGACATTGAATCTAAGCCGGTGAACGAAGAAAAAATCGTATTGTTACCGCTGAATATTTCAGCAAGATAAAATGCTGATTGATTGTAATTACTGCACGTGGGCCGTTGTCTAGGTGTTACCGGTTGGTCATTAAACGGGGGCTCTATGTTTAATGCAACAGGAGCATTGCCTTCCGCTATAAAGATATCATCTTCACAGG
>CAZXTD010000061.1:0-22030 GCA_964643575.1 uncultured Glaciecola sp.
GCCATGCCTTGCATTGGCCAATAGGTCAGTGGTGCATTGCGGTCTGCTTCAATAACACTTAAGGCATCCAGCGTTATATCGGCTTTGTTCAATGCAAGCGCAATACGGGCAAGCAATAAACGTATGTTTTGGTCTTCGGGATTTGCCGCAACAGCATTGCTTACTTTTTGCAAACCGGCTTCAGTATCACCGGCTTGGTTTTTAAGCGCAAAATAACTTGCTAAGGCTGGTAAATTTGCAGGCGACTGAGTAAGTAGCGTTTCAACTTTAGCCATGGCTTGGTCAAAGTTTTGCTCGCGTAAGTCAAGTCGTATAGACGCTATTTGTACTGCCTCGTTGGTGCCATCAATTGCCATGGCGCTGTCTAAGACACTGGCAGCTTGAGAATACTTTTGCTGGCGCTGTAACACTTCTGATTCGAGCAAAAAACCATCGACAGAGCTTGGCTCATCAACCTGCCATTGTTTGGCTAGTTGCATGGCTTTATCGAGCTGAGATGTACCTAAATAAGCGCTCGCTAAGGTGGTTTTAGCTGTCACCGACTCTGGCGCTTTGCTCACCGCACTCTCTAAATCAACTAAACCCTCGATGTCATTAACCGATAGTTTCAGCACGCCTAAACGGGTTAAGTCTTCAGAGCTTTCGCTAATTTTATCAGCTTGCTCGATAATTTCTTTTGCTGCATCTGTATTACCTGATTGAATAAGGGCATAACCTGCTCTTGAGAATAAAGAAGCATCATTTGCATCAATATTACCTACACGGGCTAAAACCTCACCTGCATCATCGCCCATATTAGCCTGTAACTGACTCGCCGCAAGTATACGCAAACCTGGGTGATTATCAGGTAAGATAGAAGCGATAAGCGACAAATGCCCCACCGCAGCTTCAAATTCTTCAAGCTGATACGATGCCAAGCCCGCAACTAAGCGCAGAGTAGGATCGGCTCTGCCGCCTGATATCGCTTTTTCGCTGAATAATTTAGCTGCTTTGTAGTCTTCATCAGCTGCGCGCACCACACCTTTCAACTGATTAAGTAGCGGATTGGTGTCGTTAATTTCAAGGAGTTGGTCAATGTACTTTTCTGCGCGCTCAGTTTCGCGCTGTTCAACTAACATACTCGCGAGAGCAAACTTGGCTTCAATGTCTTCAGGTGCAACTTTGATGTAGTCTTCGTATATACCGGCGGCTGTCTCTGCATCGTCGTTTATCATATATAATCGAGCGGTAAAGTTAAGCACATCTGGGTTAAGAGGAGCACGCTCATACATATCTTTGGCTATCGCTAAGGCCGACTCAAAATCTCGTGCTAAAACCAATTGATAGCTTTGCACGAGCCCTTTATAAACCGTATTAGAATCAAGCAATAATAAATCGGCAATCAACTCTTCAGCTTTGAGGTTTTGTTCTAATTGCACCAAAGACTGAAGCTTTCTGTAACCCACTTCAAGCTGTTCAGCGGAGGTTAGGCTATCGGCAGCAATTTCAATTTCAGATAATGCGACATTTGCGCCAGTGCGCTGCAGTGCCCTTGCTAATAGCGGAATGACTTCGTTTGCGGCATAACCGAGCTCAAGCGCTCTGGAAAGCTCTTTTTCAGCAGACTCATAATTTTTAAGTTCAAGGTACAATTTGCCCAGAGTAAAACGAGGGAGCGCTTCGCGAGGGGCTTTTTGTACCGCATTTTTAAGCGCCACAACAGCCGCTTGATTATTGCCTTCGCTTTGAAATTGTTTGGCCTCTTGAATAAATTCTTCAGAGGTTTTTTCAGAGCACGCACCTAATGTAAGGGTAACAAATAAAGCGAAAAAAATGGTCTTCACATTCATCTTTAGCGTTTGCGAGGGCGTGCCCAGTTTTGCTGATATCATTAACTTGCTTTCCTTATTTTACGTACCTAACTTATATGCGGTGCCGTTTTGCTTTATATGTATGTTTTATCGATTTACTTCAAGAGGCTTTGCAATTGCTTATAGTTTACAGCAAACCAGCGTGCATTATACAGTCGATTTTTGAACACAATATTAGTAAACGTGAGAGATGTAAAAAACCTCACTAGCGTAGGCCATATGAGGGTTTTTACAACAATAAGTTCACAGCAAAGTCGCAAGCAAGTCATGCAAAGACTTTGTTAATAAAATGTACAACTGTCTTGTCCACATTTAACCACAGCTTTGATGGTATATGTAGCGAATTTCGCTTATAATGCGCGATTAGTTACTGGCGTTCGCATCCTCTCTGCTTTGCCTTTTGTTTTTTATTATTCAGGATATACCATGACCGACACTGTCGATGTGACATTTAAAGATTTAGATTTGCCGAGCGCCATTCTGCAAGCCATTGAAAAGGTTGGCTACGAAAAGCCATCTCCCATTCAAGCGAAAAGTATTCCCTTGTTGCTTGAAGGTAACGATCTGTTGGGCCAAGCACAAACAGGTACCGGTAAAACCGCAGCGTTTGCCTTACCTATGCTATCAAACATAGACCCCGACGAATCATTTACGCAATTGTTAGTACTTGCGCCTACACGAGAGCTGGCAATTCAGGTTGCTGAGGCTTTTCAAGTTTATGCGAGTTTCTCTAAAAAAATACGCGTATTGCCCGTTTACGGCGGCCAATCGTACGATAACCAAATACGTCAGCTTAAACGCGGTGTTCAGGTTGTAGTGGGTACACCAGGTCGTATTATCGACCATATCAAACGCAAAACTCTTAAGCTCGACCAGCTTCGCTTTTTGGTGCTTGATGAAGCAGACGAAATGCTTCGCATGGGCTTTATAGACGACGTAGAGCTTATACTGAGCCACGCACCAGAACAGCGCCAAACTGCGTTATTTTCAGCTACGATGCCTGCGCAAATCAAAAAGATTTCGCAAAAGTACTTAAATAATCCTAAGCATGTCAAAATTGAATCTAAGGTATCTACCGCTAGCACAATTAGACAGCGGTATTGCCAAGTTGCTGGGCATCACAAGTTAGAGGCCCTCACGCGTATACTCGAAGTGGAAGAATACGACGGTGTAATCGTTTTTGTGCGGACCAAAACCGCCACTATCGAGCTTTCTGACAAACTCGCAGCACGCGGATACGACGTAGAAGCCCTAAATGGTGACATTGCACAAGCCGCTCGCGAACGCACGGTTGACAAACTCAAGCAGGGCAAAATTGATATTCTTGTTGCCACCGATGTTGTTGCACGCGGCCTTGATGTTGAGCGTGTTAGCCACGTTATTAATTTTGATGTGCCTCACGATACTGAGTCATATGTACATCGTATTGGTCGTACGGGCCGCGCTGGTCGAGCAGGCGACGCAATTTTGTTTATTTCGCATCGCGAAAAGCGCATGTTGTTCGCCATTGAAAAGGCGACAAAACAAGCGATTGAGGCAATGGAAATACCGTCTATATCGCAGTTAAACGAGTCACGCCTAGGCCGCTTTAAAACAAGTGTGATTAACGCACTTAACGACGATGCTATTGAATCGTACATGCCGGTGATTGAAGAAATACTGAAAGAATCTGAAGCCTCTCCTGAAGTTGTTATGGCGGCACTCGCTAAAGTAGCACAAGGAGACGAACCTTTGTTACTTAGCGAAAATGATCGCCCTGATGTGCATGCTAAGCCAGCATTTAAAGACCGAGGCGAGCGCAGCGGACGCGACGGCGGGCGCAGAGAAGGCGGGCGCGAGCGTAAACCTTCTCGGCCACGCGGTAACCCAGACGCTGGCATGAAGCGTTTTAGAATTGAAGTGGGTTATGTACACGGCGCAAAACCTGGCAACATTGTTGGCGCAATTGCCAACGAGGCTGATTTAAGCAGCAAAAATATTGGCGCTATCGATATTAATGAAAACTTTACCTTGGTTGATTTGCCCGAAGGTTTGTCAAAAAAGGCCAAAGAAACATTGCAAAAAACACGTGTAGCAGGCCAACGTTTAAATCTGCGCGAATGGAGTGATGAGCCGCCCAAAAAGCGCCGCAAGAGATAAACGAGCAATAAGTCGAATATTATTGACGACTGTATATACTTAAAAGGAATAAAATTGAAATTTTTATTCCTTTTTTTATGTCTTAATATTTGGTTTCATTGTGTATGACGGTTTTGCGTTTTTAAACAAACAAAGCTGAAACAATGACTACACTGTTAAATGTAATCTTTAATTTTAGTCAGCCATTTTGACGCACAACAATAAGCAGCCTTGAGAGGACCAATGAAGTATTTCCCGATTTTTGTCGACGCCGAGCATATCAATTGCTTATTGGTAGGGGCTGGTGAAGTTGCAGCACGCAAGTGCGAGCTATTGTTAAAAACACCTGCAAAAATTACCATTGTGGCCCCCTGGGTGAGTGACACAGTGAAGCAACTCGCACAATCTGAACAAATCACCCTCATTGAGCGTGAGTTTATTGAAAGCGACCTTGAAAATAAAAACATGGTGTTTGTTGCGACCGACAAAGAACACGTTAATCAAGATATTCACGACCTTGCCCACGCTAAAAGAATTATGGTAAATGTGGTTGATAACACGCCCTTATGCAAATTTATCACGCCTTCTATTGTAGACCGCTCACCCATTATTATTGCGATGTCGAGCGGCGGTGTCGCGCCGGTGCTGCTTCGCTATATTAGGCAAAAACTAGAGTCGGTGATCCCTCAAAATATTAAACGCTTGGGGGAGTTTTCTGAACAATTCAGAGATAAAGTGAAACAAGGGCTATCAAGCGTGACCGACCGTCGCTATTTTTGGGAAGACGTGCTCGACGGTGATATTGGCGAAAACGTACTCCAAGGCAATAACGAACTCGCTGAGCGTCAGCTTGATACTGCGCTTGAAAAATACACCCAAGGTGACAAACCTGCAGGGCAAGTGTATCTAGTGGGCGCAGGCCCAGGCGACCCAGACTTACTCACTTTTAGAGCTCTGAGGCTCATGCAAAAAGCCGACGTGGTTGTATATGACCGCTTGGTTTCCAAAGATATTCTTGAACTTGTGCGCCGCGACGCCGAAAAAATCTACGTGGGTAAAGCCAAGAGCAATCATACCATCCCTCAAGAAGACATTAACGAGCTACTCGCTAAGCTAGCCAAAGAAGGCAATCGCGTTGTACGTTTAAAAGGCGGCGACCCTTTTGTATTTGGCCGCGGCGGGGAAGAAATTGAAACCCTTATCGAGCACGGTGTTGAGTTTCAGGTTGTGCCCGGCATTACCGCAGCCACTGGTGCAGCAAGTTATGCGGGCATTCCGTTGACACATCGAGATCACGCTCAATCAGTCACATTTACAACAGGGCACTTGCGCAACAACACCATCGACCTTGACTGGCCGTCTTTAGTTAAGCCAAATCATACCCTAGTATTTTATATGGGACTTACTGGGCTGCCTATTATCACTCAAAAACTCATTGAGCACGGTATGGACGAGTCTATGCCTATCGCATTAATAGAGGGCGCAACGCGCATTGGGCAAAAAGTAGTGACTGGCACGCTCGCCGATATTACCGCCAAACCCGAAACCCAATTTTTAAAGCCCCCTACATTGATCATTGTAGGAAGCGTAGTACACTTACATGAGCGATTGAATTGGTTTGCTGGCTAAGATAACTATTCTAATAATCAGTCAACAGAGCTTTTCAACTTAAACCTTATTTTGAGCGCTTGAATTTGCATGCGCGCCGCCGATACCTTTGTTAAATGAAGAAAAGGCGCTGACCAAATAGGAGCAAGTTGTATGCTTTTGGATATTACGAATAGATTAGTTGGACGAGGCTCGTCTGCCAGAGCGCAGCTGGCGCAGATGTGCTCTCAACAATCTGTTTTGAGCGCTACCAAACTTGCTGTTATGCTCAGCCTAGCTTTTCTTGCTATTTTGCTTGCTAATTCGAATGCAAACGCCCAACAAACTGCATTTAATATCAAGCCCCAAGTACAAGAAACCGAGTTTTCCTATGCTTGGACCAACAAAGATAAAAACTATAATCTTTCGTTTTCGATTCCAAGCGCTGCCCTTATCGATATGCCAAGCTCCCCCGCCGCTTACAGTAAACGCGTTTTTCAAGAAGCCGTGTACAGCCAAGTCATGCAGGAAGCCAAGCGTATCGACCCACGCCTAGCAAAAGTGAATGTAGAGCGAAAATACGACGGTTTGTCGTTTAATGTACAAAGTAAAAAATCTGAGCAAGCCCAGTTGGTGCTAAACCGTTTATCGGCAGCTCATGATCAGGCTCAAAAAGACTACTACACCAATAATTACTTTGCCGAATATAGCTCGCCCACAGGTGAGCAAGGCATTCGTCACGACCATGCAAAATATACCGAATTAAGCAGCCCTGCCCTTATTGCGGTAGTTGAAGCAATTAAAGAAATCCAGCAACAGCCGGGCAACCCTCGCGAATTTGTAGAAATCGCGCTTAGCTGGATTCAGTCAATTCCCTACGATAAATTAGAAAATCGTATTTCATCGAATGGCTCTGGTTTTATCTCCCCTCGCGACCTACTCATGCAAAATAAAGGCGATTGCGATAGTAAATCCACACTGATGGCAGCCTTACTAAAAGCCTACAACCCGCGTATTAATGTTGAAATGGTCTATTTACGCAACCACGCATTACTGGCTGTGGCTATGCCTTCAATGCCAAGAGACCAAACGATTAATAAAAAAGGCATTAAATACGTACTGCTAGAGCCAACTGGCCCCGCGCAGCTTGGCATTGGCGAGGTTGATGACGACACAAAGATGGCTTTACGTAATCGGCAATTTGATACTACTGCGCTTTAACGCGTAAGGCTTGTATTGTTACTCTTTATTACATGTTAGCTAAGCCTTGAATCTAGCTTATTGCTGTGCGCACTTGCTTACACCTCAATATCCCTTTATGGTTATGCCTGCATACATAAACACCACAATAATAATTAAACAAAGACGACAATATGAAAAAACAAACCTCGCTAAACGCTATTATTGCGATATTAGGCCTTGGCCTTTTGTCGACACTTACAAGTGCTTCTAGCTTTGCCAATAATTTGCCTTATGCTCAAGACACAGCAGATGCAGCAACCGTTGACGAAGAAAGCGCTACTGATAACCCGCTCGAAAACTGGGACGTACTTGCACCACCGCTAGACTTAAAACAAGTCACTATCAATACCGATGAAACCACTTGGTCGAGCCTAGATGTATCTCCCGACGGCAAACAAATGGTATTTGATATGCTGGGTGATATCTTTATTGTCGATTCACAAGGTGGTTCAGCTACACCCTTGACTCAGGACTTTGCGTGGAATATCCATCCTGCCATTAGCCCCGACGGTACGAAAGTCGCGTTTATTTCTGACAGAGACGGCCTATCAAACATCTGGGTGATGGATATTAACGGCGAAAACTTATCCCAAGTCACCAAAGAAAAGAAAAACCTGATTCATGCGCCCAAATGGAGCCCCGACTCACAGTATATTGTGGCCACCAAAGGGATTATGTCTTCGCGCTCAATACCGGCTGGCGAAATTTGGTTATTCCACCATACTGGCGGCACAGGTATTGCGATAAAAGAACGTGAAAATGGTAAGTCAGAACAACAAAATATTGCTGACCCCGCCTTTTCGCCCGATGGCCGCTATATTTATTACACCCAAGATATAAGCCCCGGCTCAAGGTTTGATTATAACCGCGACCCGCTTAAATCAATTTTTGCGATTATCCGCTACGACCGCGAAACCGGTGACGAAGAGCGTTACATATCTGGCACAGGCGGTGCAGTAGTGCCTACACCGTCACCCGATGGTAAACATATCGCGTTTATCAAACGTGTTAAAAATAAAACCGTATTGTTCTTAAAAGATATCGAAACCGGTCTTGAAGAACCCATCTTTTTTGATCTAGAACGCGATATGCAAGAAGGTTTTGGAACCGAAGGCTATTTTTCTTATTTTGACTGGACACCCGACGCTAAAGAGATTGTGTTTTGGACTGGCGGCAAATTCCATCGCTTAAACGTAAAAGACAAATCTTTAAAAACCTTAGACGTAAGCGTTAAAACCACCATGAGCTATGCCGACGCATTACGCTTTAAAGTAGACGTTGCCCCTGATGAGTTTGATGTAAAAGCCGCTCGTTGGGCGCAAAAGTCACCTGACGGTAAATCGGTGCTGTTTCAAGCTTTAGGAAAGCTGTATTTGCACAACATTAAGTCGGGCAAAGTTAAACGCCTAACCAAGCAAAACGACCATGACGAATACTATCCTCGCTATTCAATCGACGGCAAAAAAATTGTTTATACCACATGGAGTGACAAAGACCTCGGTGCTATTCGCGTGGTATCAGCCCGCGGCGGCAAAGGCAAAGTGGTAAGCACAGGCCCTGGCCACTTTATTGAGCCTAGCTTTTCTGCCGACAACGAACTTATTGCTTATCGCAAAGTAACCGGTGGTTATCTACTCGACCCTAAATACTCAAACGAACCAGGTATTTATGTACTGAATATTGATGAGGAAACTACCGAGCGAGTGGCTAATCGCGGTTTTGAACCTCACTTTGGCAGCGACAACAGCCGCGTTTACTTTACCGAAAGCGCGGGCTCTGCCTACCCTGAAACACGATTTTCGAGTGTTGATATTAGAGGCGAAGACAAGCGCGTGCATTTAAATGGCGGCGACAATGTGAGCGAGTATCGCTTATCACCTAATGGCAAATGGGTGGCATTTGTTTATCAATACAATACCTTTGTTGCCCCTTTTGAAACTAACGGCAAAACCTTTACCTTAGGCCCTAAAATTACGGCTTTACCGGTTAAACAACTCTCGGCTCGTGCAGGCAGCTACATGACTTGGCGCGACAACAACAATACTGTGGGTTGGTCGCATGGCCCCGTGTATTATGAACGTTCCTTAGATGAAGCATTCGACTTTATTGCCACCGGTGATGCTGCAAGCGATGCTGATTTGCCCGAGCCGGTAAATGAAGGCATTAACATCAGCTTTAAACAAAAAACCGACAAGCCCAATCAGGTGACGGCATTAGTTGGTGGTAAAATTGTGACCATGCGCGATGCCAATAATCAGGCGGAAGTAATTGAAAATGGTGTGGTGCTTATTGAAGGCAATCGTATTACTGCCGTGGGCACAAAAGACGATATCACTATTCCAAATGACGCTCTAGAAATTGATACTACGGGCAAAACCATTATTCCGGGTTTAGTCGATGCTCACGCTCATGGCTCGCAAGGCAGCTACGAAATCATACCCGAGCAAAACTGGAGCCAGTATTCTAATGTTGCCTTTGGTGTTACCACTATTCACGATCCGTCTAACGACACGAGTGAAATTATGGCAGCAGCCGAAATGCAGCGTGCAGGCATGCGCGTGGGGCCGCGCGTGTATTCTACGGGTACAATATTGTATGGCGCAGAAGCCCTTGGCTTTAAGGCTATTATAAATGACTACGACGATGCGCATTTTCATGTGCAGCGCTTAAAAGACATTGGTGCGATTTCGGTCAAAAGCTACAACCAGCCTCGCCGCGACCAGCGCCAACAAGTATTGGTTGCTGCCGACAAACTTAACATGATGGTGGTACCTGAGGGCGGCGGTAAATTCCAGCAAAACATCAGTATGTTAGTTGATGGTCACACCGGCCTTGAGCACAACATACCGATTGCGCGCGGTTATAACGACCTTACGCAACTTTGGAAAGTGACTGAGTTTGGCTACACCCCTACCTTTGTAGTAGCTTACGGCGGCATGATGGGCGAAGAGTACTTTTACGATAAGCACGAAGTGTGGAAAAATGAGCGCTTAATGCGTTACACCCCTTCGTTTTTAGTCGACAGACGTGCCATTAGACGCCCTACTGCGCCTGAAAATTATTACAACCATCAGGTTGTTGCTGAGTATGCTAAAACATTACGAGACGAAGGCGTAAGAGTAATGATTGGTGCCCATGGACAACGCGAAGGTTTGGGCGCGCATTGGGAAATGTGGATCATGGCCCAAGGTGGTTTCACGCCGTTTGAAGCTATTCGCGGGGCGACTATTGATGGCGCAATGCACCTAGGTTTAGATGCCGATGTAGGCTCAATTGAAGTAGGCAAGCTTGCCGATATGGCCATTATCGATGGTGATGTTTTAAGTGACCTAAGCTTGAGTGAGTATGTTACGCACACGGTGTTAAATGGTCGGGTATACGAAAGTGCGACTATGAACGAAATAGGCTCAAAACAAAAACGCGCGCCGTTTTTCTTTGAAAATAACAATAAATTGTTTATGCCTGAGCACACTAAGCAAATGATTGAAGCAAAAGCAGAACGCTTCCATTGGGTGCATTAATACAAGCTAAACATTATTAGTAAGACAAAGGCGTCACATTTTTGAATGTGACGCCTTTTTTAGTTGTGCTAAATAGGCTTACATTTACACGATTACCGAAAGGGTAAATACAAAATATGCTGCTGGCCTGTTGCGCTAAGAGTAAACATTTGCTGCGTATCTTCGCATCCCCCTCGCAAAAAGGCCTTATAAGCGCCAGTATTGCTATTGTGCACTAAGAAATAAGCCCCTTTAAGCAAAGGCATTTGTTGTGCTATTTGCCCGCGTATATACCACGCTAGGTTTCGAATGGTTTCAGTGGCAATCCCTTTTGCTTGCCAATCGTCATCAACAACAAAATGGTCAATGGCAATGCTGTCGAAGTTCGCAAACGTATGGCGTATATGAAACTGAGTGTCGACATTAAAATAGCCAATCGCTTTGCCTTCTTTTTGGATAATGTGCAAATTTGACAAGTCGGCTTGCGGCAAAAAGTCGGCAGGTGATGAGCTAAACTTAGTTTGAAACGGCTTTATCTGCAAAGCTTGCCACTTCGCTTTGTCTTGTTCATCAAACGAGCTGTGAGTAGCCGGAAGAAGCGTAATAGGGTTTCTGATCACATTAATATCCATGAAAAATCGCTAGCAACATGCCATACGATACTTAAGATTTAAGGTCGCATATTTTATTGGGCATAGCAAATGATGCGCAAACACAACGTAAACCTACTACAAACGAAATACAAACCAAGCCTGCGCTTTAGTCTAGTAGCAATAATGCGCATAGATTAGATTATTAACTGCTTTATAAACTCATCGTCCTTTTTTTAACATTATTTCTCGCCGATGCCTTTTACGCTTATAGCCACACATTATTGCAATGAACTTAAGAGAGCACGCTTTGACACAACCGTCTAATTCTTTGTACCGCCAACAGGCTATTAATGCGCACTTTGCGCATCAGTATGGTGAGGTAATAATGTTGCCTAAAACCAAACAATTATTGTTAGCGGTATTTATTACTGTTTGGGTAATAGTGGCTGGAGTATTTGTCAGCACCCAACCGTTTGCACAAACGGTGGAAGTAAAAGGTTGGATAAGCACTCAAACCGAGCCAGTAAGTATTAGAGCTAAAGAGTCGACGGGTATTCTTAACAAGGTGTGGGTTAAAAATGGCGATAGGGTGAGCCGCAACCAGCCATTGCTCACTGTGTATCGTCAAAGCCATACCCTGCTTGGCAATCAGCTATTTCAAGAAAAGCAAAATAGCCTGACCTCAGCTTTCAATATCAGCACAGATGAATTTACTCAAAGAGTAGAAACCTTTAAAAGCGCGATAGAGGGCCTACAACAGCAACTTAGCCTACTAGCAGCGCAGCGTAATATTTTGCTGAAACAAGTCGACAATGCCAAACAAAAAGAAGCAACCCTTGCTAATCAAACTCAACATTTAACGGCGCTTGCTGAACAAAGTCTAGTTCCTAAGACACAATCGGAACAAGTGCTCATACGTTGGCTAGATGCGCAAAATAATCATCAGGCGCTGACTTATCAATTAGTGCAGCTCGAAGAACAAAGCTTACTCCTGGACAAACAAATTCAGCAAAATAATGAGCAAATAGAAAACACCCATTTACAAACTAAGCAAGCACAGTTGCAGCATAAAAACGCACTTGCAGAGTTGCAGCAAGCAGGCCAATACATACTACGTGCTCCTATTGCTGGCAAAGTAGACAACCTATTTAGCAATGTCGGCGATACCCTAAATCTTAATCAGCAAGTACTGCAAGTATTGCCCCAGCAGCAAGTGCTAAAAAGTCGTTTAGTGGTCCCGGCGAGCGAAGCCGGCTTTTTACTGCCGACTCAAAAAGTGAAAGTAAAAGTAGACGGCTTCCCTTACCAACAGTATGGCGCAATTGAGGCCACCATTAGCCATATAAGCAAACAGGTGATGTTGCCCAACGACACATCGAACCTGCCCGTGAGGCTTAATGCACCTATCTATTTGGTAGAGCTTGAACTTACCAAAAGCGACATGACTGCCAAAGGAAAAACCTGGCCCTTAAGCGCAGGCATGACCATTAGTGCCAGCATTAAAATTGATGAACCCAGCATTATCCAGTGGATGCTCGGGCCGTTATTTAACGCTTTAGGTGGCCAAAAATGAGTAATCCAATGAATCAATCAAGCCAAGTCAGCATTGGCCCCAAGTTTACTTTACCCAAACTCACCTTTAGCTGGCGCAAAACCACACCCACAATATTGCAAAGTGAAGCCAGCGAATGCGGTTTAGCCTGCCTTGCCATGGTGGCAAACCATTTTGGCCATGAGCTAAGCTTGCGTGAGTTACGCATTAGCATGCCTGCCAGCCAACAAGGCATGAACCTACAAGAAATTATTCAAAACGCCAGCACCTTAGGCTTTTCTAGTAGAGCCTTAAAAGCAGAGCTAAGCGATCTTAAAGAGCTACAACTGCCCGCCATATTGCATTGGAATTTTAAGCACTTTGTGGTGCTGACCAAAGTCAGCAAAAACCACGTTCATATTATCGACCCCGCCACTGGTAAACAAACACTGAGCTTAAACAAAGTCGACAAACAATTTACCGGCATAGCACTCGAACTGAGGCCCAATGACAATTTTTCGAAAGCGAAAGGAAAAGGCCAACTGTCGCTATGGGAATTTGCCAAAAACAAAGTCGGTGTTAAACGGCATGTTTGCATGCTGTTGATACTCTCGCTTTTTATACAACTTTTTGTATTGGCGAGCCCTTTTTACATGCAAACCGTTATCGACAATGTCTTACTTAGCAATAATGAACACTTACTAATAGTTCTTGCGCTGGGCTTTGCCCTATTGCTTTTATTTGAAACCTGCACGCAGTGGCTGCGCGACTTTATTATGCTGCGGTTCTCCAACGTATTTAACTTGAGTATTTCAAGCGGCGTATTTGCGCATTTATTGTCTTTGCCCACTGCCTTTTTCCAAACTCGGCATATTGGCGATATTTTGAGCCGCTTTGGCTCATTGCAACATGTCCGCGACATTTTGACTCAAGGTTTATTAAGTGCATTTTTAGACGGTTTATTGGGGCTGATTACGCTCATCGTCATGTTTGTTTACTCACCTAAACTCGCCTTTATAGTATTAGCCGTTGTTACAATATACTGTCTGCTCCGCTGGGCATTGTTTTACCCAATACAGCAGCTCAATCAACAAATATTACAGTCCGATGCCAAGCAGCAAAGCTATTTTATGCAGTCGGTGCGTGCCATCACCACTATCAAACTCGGCAATGCGAACGAAAAAACCCACGCCAATTGGCTTAACAAATTTATCGACAACGCCAATCAGCGTATTTCATTAGGTAAATGGCACATTCATTTTTCGGTCATCAATAAAGTGCTGTTTGGGCTCGAAAACATAGTTGTAGTGTATGTTGCTGCGCAATTAGTCATGAGCAATAACTTTAGCGTAGGAATGCTATTTGCCTTTATGAGCTATAAGGGGCGCTTTGTGAGTTCAACTGCAAGCCTCATCGACCAATGGATTGAGTTCAAACTGCTTGGTGTGCACTTACATCGCCTCGAGGATATTTTGTTTTGCGAAAGCGAGACACCTGCCGATCACAAGGATAAATTAGCACAAGCAAGTCAAGAAACACTCAATACAATAAGCAATGATAATAGCAATGCGGCCACAGCGATACGTATTGAGAACGTCAGCTTTAGCTATCACCCTCAACACGCCTCGGTATTCGAAAACGCTAGCATCAATATAAAAGCAGGCGACTTTGTTGCTATTGCCGGTAAAAGCGGCTGCGGTAAAACCTCTTTTTTAAACTGCATATTGGGCCTATTAGCGCCCACTAGCGGCATCATTAAATTAAATGAACAAAAACTCCAGCCTGCTAACCGGCATTTATTTAATATTTCAGCAGTCATGCAAGACGACCAGTTACTAAATGGCAGCGTGCTGGACAATATCAGCAACTTCGATGAAAAAATTGATTTAAATCGCGCCGTAAAAGCGGCCCAAACCGCCTGCATTCATAACGATATCATGGCCATGACCATGCAGTACGAAACCCTAATTGGTGATATGGGTGACAGCTTAAGCGGCGGTCAAAAACAACGTATTATTCTCGCCCGCGCTATTTATCAGCAACCTTCCCTGCTTGTGCTCGATGAAGCCACCAGCCATTTAGATATTAATACCGAAGCGCTCATATGCGAGCACCTCAAAGCACTGCCCATCACCATTATTATGGTCGCTCACCGCCCACAAGCGCTAGCGGCTGCCCACAAAATCTACACTTTATCGTCTCATGGTCTGACTGAGAACAGTTATTCAAGCGATAGCAACCCCAACACCGGCGCTATACACGAGTCGGTAACACCTCAACAAAAAGGAAGCTAACATGCTTACAAAACTTGAAATACTCTCAAACCGTGAAAAACAAATCGCCATGAAAATCATGGACGGCCTACCTAACAAACTCATCGCTTGCGATTTGTTTATAAGCGAGCGTACGGTGAAGTTCCACTGTGCCAATATTTACAAAAAACTCAGCATACGTAACCGCAATGCGCTAGTGGCTCAATACTATCGAGACTTGATGGGATTGAGTTCGCAAACATCTTAAGATCTATTGAGGCGAGATCTCGACTCGCCTCAAGTTTTAACCATATTGATGAGTAGAAAAATTATCGTTCGCATATTGCATAAAATGAGCAAATACAACAAGTTGAATAAAAACATTCAAGAAGAGACGTATGAACCTAGAGCGAATTAAAGCAGGAATAAGCCATATTGCCTCGGAAGCAAGTTTCATTTTTGGAATAAACAATAAGTCTAAACATGCTCAAGCATTAAAACTAATGGAGCATCTCATCGAAGATTATAATCAAAATGAAGTACTTATTGAGATGTTGAGCGGAAGTATTGAAAAGTATTAAAATACAGCAGAAGAACTCCGTGGTTTTAACAAAAAATTAGACCAAGTAAATTCGGGCGTTGCTGCTTTGTCTGTATTGATGGACCAGTACAATCTCAATACCACTGATTTTGAAAATGAAATTGGGAAAAAGAGCCTTGTGTCTCTAATCTTAAATGAAAAACGTCCCTTGAATCTAAATCATATTCGTAAATTGTCAGTACGTTTTGAGGTGCCACCACAAACGTTTATTTAAGGTCTTATGGTGACTACACATCTTTAGTATTGATTACTATCTAAAGCTCACATTCTTGGTTAATTGTCTCTTTCCATATTACCGGTTCCCAATACTCACCCGAGCTTTATTGGTTTAGCGTACACGCAATAAAAAGCGTTACATTTATCTACACTTTTAATAGTTAATTATTGTGGCTCAGCCAAGCAAGTATCGAGCGGCCTTGAAGAACTCACTAAGTTTTAAATAGTGAAAATGCTCATAAAATCGCCAACCAAATATCCGAAAGTCTGCTATACTTTCACCCGGAAAATGCATGCACACACTATAATTAAAATAAAAACAACTAGTTGGACCACTTTGCTAGGGATTCATCACAATATGACAGTTCTGTAATAAAACTGACACATAATGAGCCGATAATCCTCGCGCAAGAAAGTTCAATATAATTTCTATAAATTTACAAAAAACTTAAAATACACAACCCAAGGAAGCTTACAATGTCAATATCAAAGCTAAGTCGCGTTGCTGTTGCAGTCGCGTTGGCAGCAAGTTTGTCAACCGCGGTAATGGCGCAAACAACGACTTCTTCAATTAGAGGTAATGTTGCTACAGAATCAGGAACTATTTTTCCTGGTGCTACTGTTACCATCTTACACGTACCATCGGGTACGGTATCTACTTCAACTACAAATGCTAGCGGCGTTTTCTCTGCTCGTGGTTTGCGTGTTGGTGGTCCATACACTGTAACAATTAGCGGCGGCGACTTTGCCCCAGTCAAAGTAGACAACTTATACTTGTCACTTGACCAAACTTTGTCACTTCCTGTTGAAGTTCAAGCATCTTCAAGCACTGAAGTCATTTCGGTTGTTGGTTCTGCTGTAGCCACTGCAGGTTTTCAAAACGAAGGTTTGAGCACTACACTAGGTTTAGAAGCGCTTAACGAAGTTGTATCAATCGACCGTGACATTACTGTTGCTGCTGAGCTTGACCCATTTGCATCGGTTAACGTGCAAAGCGGCGGCGCAAAAGAATTAACCATTGCGGGCGCAAACAACCGTTTTAACTCTATCACTATCGATGGTGTTCCGTTTAACGACCGTTTTGGTCTTAACGCTAACGGCTTCCCTACTCAGCGTTCACCTATCTCTTTTGATGCAATTGAATCTTTATCGATTCAAACTGCACCTTTCGACGTTGAATTTAACGGTTTTACTGGCGGTACAATTAACGCAGTAACCAAATCAGGTACTAACGAACTTAAAGGCTCCGTTAGTTATGTTTACGCCAGCGATTCTATGATTGGCGACAAAAACCGTGATGACGACTTCAACTTTACCTTTGAAGAAGAAACCTTCGTAGGTACTTTAGGCGGGTCTATCATCGAAGACAAGTTGTTCTTCTTTGTGGCTTATGACAAGTTTGAAGAAACTGCACCTGTATTTCGCGGGCCAGCGGGTTCTAACGCATTGAACACTGAAGCTAACATTACCTTAGACGACGTTGCTGCAGTACGTTCTGCTGTTTCTGACGTTTGGGGCTTCGTCATTGGTGGTTTTGATAAGCCAGCTGCTGAAGATGAAAAAATTCTTGTTAACATCGACTGGAACATCAACGCTGACCACCGTGCTAAGTTCACTTATATCAGCACTGAAGGTAACAGCATTTCAGAGCAAAGCGGTAACAACTTCTTAGCGGGCGATAACCAACTTGGTGCTTCATCTGCATGGTATGACCGTTCAGAAAAAGTGACGAGCCTTATTGCACACGTTTTCTCTGATTGGACAAACGACTTCTCGACCGAGTTTAAAATTGCTCGTTCTACACAAGAAACTGGCCAAAACTCACTTAACGGTGCTGAATTCCCGTCAATGGCTGTATTTTTACGTGAAGTAGACGGCGAAGAAAACTACCTAGTTATCGGTCCTGACCGCTTCCGTCACGGTAACGAGCTAGACCAAGAATCTTGGCAGATAAAAGCAGTTGCAACATATGCACTTGGCGACCACATTTTAAAAGCTGGTTTTGAGCGTGAAGAAATCGAAATCGATAACTTGTTCGCACAAAACTCTGAAGGTTCATACGTATTTGACAGCATTGCTGACTTACGCAACGCTACAGCTTCTGGTTTGTTGTATAACAATGCGGTAACCAACAACGAAAACGACCTACGTGCAATTTGGGGTTACAACTCTAACTCAGTTTACATTCAAGATTCGTGGGACGTAAACGGCTACTTAACAGTAGATGCTGGCCTTCGTTACGACTGGTATGAGTCAACAGGTTCAATCCGTGAAAACCAAAACTTTATCGACCGTTATGGTTATTCAAACACCGGCGACATTGATGGTTTAGACGCAGTCTTACCACGCGTATCATTTAAATACCTTGCTAGCGAAGACTTAACTATTCGTGGTGGTATTGGCCGTTTCTCAGGTGGTTCGCCAGGCGTTTGGGTATCAAACAGCTACTCTAACGACGGTGTTATCTCTGATAGTTCAAATGCTTTCGGAACAATTAACGTACCAACTACGCCAGACCCGGTAACTGGTCAGTACATCCCACAAGACGTGCTTGACGCGCTTGCTAACACTGAAACTGACGGTGCAGTAAATGCACTCACACCAGAGTTTGATATTCCTACCACGCTTAAAGCAAGCATTGGTGCGGCATACTACTCAGACATTCCAGGTATTGGTGAGTTAGGTGAAGGCTGGTTGTTCTCTGCTGACGTACTTCATAACAAACTTGAAAATGCCACTTACTGGTTTGATCAACGATGTGAGCTTCCAGTAGGTCAAGCACCTGACGGACGTCCTGTGTATAACTGTACAGGCGGCGGTTTCGGTGGAACTGACAACAGACAACCAGAAGCTATCGCGGTAGGCTCTATAGATGAAGGCAGCAGCTTCTTGTATGCATTGTCTGCATCAAACGGCTGGAGCACAGGCTACGGTGAGTTCGATATTTTCACCAGCTACACGCATGCTGACGTAAAAGATATCGGTTACGGTACATCGTCTACAGCAACATCTAACTACTCTGACTTTGCGGCATTTGACCGTCAGCGTCCATCAGTAGGTACATCTAGCTTCCAAACTGAGCATAACTTTAAGATACGCTTTAACTGGAGCGACGAGATAATCGCTGGTTACGAAACGAGAGTATCGGTATTTGCTACACGTCGTTCAGGTCAGCCTTACAGCTACACCTTTAACGAAAACAACAACTGTGTGTTAGATGTTGGTGGCGGTCGTTGTGCTCGTGAAAGCCGTAACGATGATGCAGGTCACCTGTTGTATGTACCGTCTGGTATGGACGATCCAAACTTTGCAGCAAGCTCATTTGGTGGCGACGTAGCAGCACAACAAGAGTTCTTTAACTACATCAACAACTCTGAACTTGCTCGTTATGCAGGTAGCATTGCTCCTCGTAACAACGATAACTCTGCATGGTCAACTATGGTAGACGTTCGTATCCGTCAAGAGTTACCGGCTATTAGCCCAGACCATAAGTTTACTTTGTTCTTTGATATTGAGAACTTTGGTAACTTGTTAAACTCTGATTGGGGCCGTATCGAGCGTACTCGTTATGAGTATGAGCGTGCAGTTGTTTCTGCCCGTATCGTCAACGGCCAGTACGAGTACTTTAACTTACTAAGTGACAGCAGTATCAAGAACTTAGAAGTACTGCGTCAGTCTGTATGGCAATTACAAGTTAGCTTAAAATACGAATTTTAATTTGTAGCTAACTGATAAACGAACAAAGCCGGCGCTAGCGCCGGCTTTTTTATGCTTGTTGAAATGGTTTTTCGAACACCTGTGTACCCTAGTCAAACCAAGTCTGGCTTTCTGTCATTGGTGTATTGAGTTATATCATTAGCGCACGAGATTGCGATGGCAGGCTAAATCTTCAAACAAACTATGACTTATGGCAAGCTCAACAACACTACAAGGCGGACGATGTTGAAACAATTTATCGTGCTGCCTGATCTAACATTTCGACCAATTGTGGCCAGTAATCACTTTTGAATTAATATACGTTTTACTTGATAACATCATCGGCTTGCAAGCCCAACGAAATCATCTGTTTTACCCGGGTATCCGCATTTTTTAACATGTCGTCAATTAGCACCGTTTCAGGCATGTGCTTCCAATACTTTTTGGGCATGGAGCTTAGCATTGCCTGTTTTTTTATCCGCGCTGGATTAAAGATATTCGCGTAGTAAGTTAACCAGTATTTTTCTATACGGTCGTCGTTTGGCAATATATCCGGGTCAGGATTATCTTCTAGAACTAAATGAGTCTTATCCCAATGTGCGGCCCTGTATGGGGTAAGAATTGACCAGCGCATATTTTTAAAACGTGTCTTAAAAAACTCAAGTTTATGCTCAAGGCTGTAATGTTCAGGTTCGTACCATGCAATAAAATGCTCTTGCCCTTCATGGTTTACTTCACGAAAACGTAAAAATGCGCTCATTTTGTAGGCGTCGCGTTTAACGGCTTTAACCAAGGCATTAATGCGCATAACGTCATTGTCGGTAGTGAGTTTGAACAGGTGCTTATTTTCAAAATTAAGCCGCCATAAGAGTCGGTAACATAGAGCAAAACGAGTGTTGTCGCTATGACTAAGTGCTATTTCAAAAAGCGATAATACCGACTTTGGAATGCGGATGTGTTCGTGTGCTTTATGAGATGGGGCCTGGGCCTCAGGCTGTCCAAAAAGGTCGTCCTGCGTGGTTTGAGCCGGCTGCCATATCAAGTTTTCAGGGGCAATGCCGGCCGCTAAACACATCCGTGCAGCAATGCGCCACTCTTTAAAGCCAGGCACAGCGCTAATTGTGATGGTTCTCAAGATTGCCCCTGCATACTACTGCTAGCAAATAACTCCATTTGTTTTGGTTGTTTAAACTGTAGACTAAAGTTATTGCTATCCAGTAAATGAATAGCTGGGCGGTAATCGCTAACCATTATAAAGGGCTTAAGTTTATTCAACGGCAGTCGCAATTTTGTCAAATCTTCCCACGAGAGCTTTGTGTAGCGGCGAATACTTAATAGTTTTTGTACCGTACGTGCACCTAATCCGGGCACTCTTAACAACATCTGTTTATCAGCTTTGTTAAGGTCTACTGGATATAAATGCCGGTTTCTTAGTGCCCATGCTAGCTTTGGGTCGTGGTCCATATCGAGCATATTGTTGGTGGTGCCTTGCAGAATCTCATCAAGCCCAAATCCATAAAAGCGCAACAACCAGTCTGCTTGGTAGAGTCGATGCTCACGAATTAGTGGTGCTGGCTTTAAGGGCAGCACCTCAGACGAATCAGGAATAGGCGAAAAAGCAGAGTAGTAAACTCTTCTGAGTTTTTGCTGACGATAAAGGCTCACGCTCGAACTTAGAATAGTTTTATCATTCGAACCGTCAGCCCCTATAATCATCTGCGTAGACTGCCCGCCTGGCGCAAACCTTCGGGGACGCTTACCTGAATATGTTTTGTCTTGTTTATGCTCGGCTATTTTATCTTTTAAAGTGTCCATTGCGCCATGTATTGCCGAGAGGTCTTTTTCGGGGGCGTATTTGTTGAGTGATGGCTGAGTGGGCATTTCCACATTAATACTCAATCGGTCAGCATATAAACCGGCCTCAGTTTGAAGCTCGGGTGAGGCATTGGGTATTGTTTTAAGGTGTATGTAGCCTTTAAAACCGTGGTCGAGTCGCAAAGACTTAGCAATACGCACCATGCTTTCCATTGTAAGGTCGGGTGAGCCGACTATGCCCGAACTTAAAAACAAACCTTCGATATAGTTGCGTTTGTAAAAATTTAACGTTAGGTCGACAGTTTCTTTTACGGTAAATCGAGCACGCCGCACACTGCTCGAAACGCGATTAATACAATAATGACAATCGTAGATGCAATAATTCGTCATCAGAATTTTGAGCAATGACACACACCGCCCATCGGGCGTAAAACTATGGCAAATGCCGGTACCGCCCGTTAAAGAGCCTATGCCTTTGTCATCATTTTTGCCTGCTTTTCGTTTGCCTGCCGTACCACTTGCGCATGAAGCATCATACTTGGCAGCATCAGAGAGTATTTCTAACTTTTGGGTGAGTTTATCTATCATCAATTGCTCATTTTTTGCGTAAAGCTGCCGCATTTAAGTTAACCAAAAGATAAGTCTCCTTGGTAAAACAGTGCGCCGCCTATTGTTTTGATGCGTTGTTTGGAATATAACATGTATATATATACAGTACAAAATGTAAAGATAAGAGAGTGAAACGGGGTGTTTACAAGAATGGGGGTGATTCGCGCTTAGCTACTCACCTCGCGATAGCTCATAAAAGAGGTCGACTGCGCTAACGGTTCCGCTTTTAACTTCGATATACAGTTTAGGCAGCAACTGATATTTGAGAATCACTTCGCTGACTGAGTCGAATAAACCAACGCCATAGGTGACTTGGATATTTTCTGCAATACGACCTGTTACCTGTACTTGTGTGTCGTTGCCTTGGCCTGCGGTACGAATATTTAGGGTATCAAAACCGAGGCTTTTGCCGAGTTTATT
>CAZXTD010000062.1:0-11918 GCA_964643575.1 uncultured Glaciecola sp.
AACAACTGTTTGTCTCGTTTAACAACAGCAAACAGTTTTGCGGTTAAACGGTGTTAATTAAGAGGGCGCATTTTATACAGTAAACAAGCACAAAATACAAACGTTTTTAGATCTTTTGTCGTAAATAATTTATCTATTACCCTATGACGATTGCTGCAATTTAGTATGATGCTTGTTGTTGGCAGCAAAGCTCACTTTATGAAGGTATTGTTTTATAATACTTTTCTGACTAGATTTACGCGCACCGCCGCTGTCTATCGTGCTTTCGGTGTCTAAATTGACTGAAAACACATAAGGTTTTAAGCCCCACACCGAAATCCCGCTTTCCCACCAGTATTGAAAATCGATATCGACAGGCCGCTCGACTTTTTCATAGCGTTTAAGCATCTTTTTGGCACCTGCTTGACTGAGCACGTAAGCGCAAGCTCGAATAGGTACTTTATTGTATCGCACGAGACGCTTTTCAATATTATCAATCACTGCGTCAGCAGAAAGAGGTAAAGCCGATATTTCTTTACGTTTTTCAGGATATTCCATTAATTTGATACAATCCCACTGAACATTTTTATCGCTTACACTAGCAATATAATCATGAAGGTTTTTTACGTCATCAAATACGCTGAAATCATCTTCTAAAATAACCGCATAATCCAAACTCGCATCCACAATGTGCTGCCAACACTTCTTATGACTTAAATAACAACCTACTTCTGACGCTGTCAACACTTTATAGTAATGACTAAAGTCTTTACCTAATACATGAGATAATTCGGCTACGGACAGCTCACGGCCATCCACTGCTGATATTCGAGTGAATGATAGTGCGTACTTGTCTAATATCGACTTTGATCGTGCAAAACGATCTTCAGACCGGTCTAGGTTAATCAATAAAATATTGGCGTTTGGCTTCATCCCTAGTGTTTCTCTTGTTTTAGCCATAAAGAGGCTTAGTAAAGGGTATTAATGAAAGCTACAAAAGCCCTCGTTGCGCTAATGATACCGCATTTGAGTGCCCAATCACAAAGTGGTCGAGTACCACTACATCAATCAAGGCAAAAGCCTGCTTTATTCGCTGCGTTATCTGAATATCGGCTTGCGAGGGTTCTGCGATACCTGAGGGGTGATTATGCGCCAAAATTACCGCGGCTGCGTTGTCTTCCATAGCTTGTTTGACTAATTCGCGCGGGTAAACTGCTGCGCTATTGATTGTGCCTTTGAACATTTCCCGATAGGCAATGAGTTGGTGTTGGCTATCGAGCAACAGCATGGCGAATACCTCTCGTTTGTTTTGTGCAAGCTGGGCGCGCAGGTAGTCAGAGGCATGCTCGGCCTGGGTAAAGCTTGCTTCGCGTGTTATGCGCTGAGCCATGCTACGTTTGAACAGTTCAAAGCAAGCGTGCAATAAGGCATATTTTGCATTGCCGAGGCCAGCTTGTTTTATCACTTGGTTTTGTGAGGCGAAAAATATGCCCTGCAAACTGCCGAAATGGCTAATTGCATCACCTGCTAGTTCGAGTGCGCTACGCCCTTTTATGCCTGTATTTATGAGGATAGCCAGTAATTCTGCATCCGATAATGTGTTTGCACCAAACTGAAGTAGTTTTTCTCGAGGCCGCTCTTGCTGAGGCCAATCTTGTATTTTCATGTTTCCATTCCTTGGTTAACAATGTTCTAATATGCTTATAACGACGGGATTAGCCGTGCAGTAAATAATTTATTTGCACCCCAACTTTAAGCCAAATATACAATTATGCAACTTGAACAAAAGAACGTTTTATTAGGCATCAGTGGCGGCATTGCAGCCTATAAAGCCCCTGATATTGTCCGCAAGCTCACCGCCCAAGGCGCAAATGTTAGAGTTGTACTTACACAATCTGCGACACATTTTGTTAGCCCCTTGGCATTACAAGCGGTGTCGGGCAACAAAGTCAGCACCACCCTATTAGATGAAGATGCCGAAGCAGGCATGGGTCATATCGAACTCGCCCGCTGGGCCGATTATTTCTTAATCGCACCAGCAACCGCGAACACAATTGCAAAGCTCGCTCATGGGCTTGCCGACGACTTACTCACCACACTCGCACTCGCCACAACAGCCAAAGTATTTATTGCACCTGCAATGAACCAGCAAATGTGGGCCGCCCCGGCGACAATGAGCAACATGAATATATTGGTTGAACGAAACGCACAAGTGCTAGGCCCTGCTGCAGGCGAACAAGCTTGCGGCGACATTGGTTATGGACGTATGCTAGAACCACAAGAATTAGCCGATGCTTTAGGTGAATTTGCGAGCAACGATACAAGCAATACAGCGGAACAATTATTTGCTGGCCTAAAAATAATGATTACCGCTGGGCCCACCCGAGAAGCAATCGACCCCGTAAGATACATCAGTAATCATAGCTCTGGAAAGATGGGTTTTGCTATTGCCAAAGCAGCAAAAAGCATGGGTGCTGAGGTAACTCTAGTAAGTGGCCCTGTTAACTTGGAGAGCCCTGTAGGAGTTACGCGTAAAGATATCATAAGCGCACAAGATATGCTCGATACCGTGCACTCGACTATACGCGAGCAAGACATATTTATTGCCTGCGCCGCGGTTGCCGACTACAAAATTGAAGAAGTATGCGACCAAAAGATGAAGAAACAAGGGGACAAACTTGAGTTATGCTTGAGTCAGAACCCGGATATTTTGAAGAGCGTCGCTTTTTTACCCGAACCACCATTTACGGTCGGATTTGCTGCAGAAACGCAAAACGTTGAATCTTATGCAAAAAGTAAACTCGAGAAGAAAAAACTGAACATGATTGCAGCAAATGATGTATCTAACTCAGATTTAGGCTTTAATTCTGATCGAAACGCGCTTATAGTTTTAAGCCAAGACAATACTCAGTATTTACCCCCCTCTAGTAAAGACTTACTAGCGATGGAGTTGCTTAAACTAGTCGACATTGAGTATAAAAACAAGAAGAAGTAAATTATGCCTGCTACTAAAAAAACTAACCGTAAAGCGCAAATACTACAAGCGCTTGCGGGAATGCTAGAGTCACATCACGGACAACGAATCACTACAGCTAAGTTAGCCGAAAACGTCGGTGTATCAGAAGCCGCTTTGTATAGGCACTTTCCGAGCAAAGCCAGAATGTTTGAAGGCTTGATAGAGTTTATTGAAGAAACTTTATTTTCGCGCATCAATAAAATCACGACCGAAGAGAAAGACGCTGCCAACCGCGTGCAGTTAATTTTGCATCTCATTTTAGGCTTTGCTGAAAAGAACCCCGGTATCACTCGCATACTTAATGGCGACGCCTTAATGGGCGAGCAAGAGCGTTTACGCGAACGTATTGCCCAGTTGTTTGACCGCTTAGAAGTGCAAATTAAACAAATTTTACGAGAACGTAAACTTCGTGAAGGTAAAAACGCAGTTGTTGATGAGGCTTTATTGGCAAATATGTTGATTTGTTTTGTCGATGGTAAAATAAACCAGTATGTTCGTAGTCAGTTTCAGCGCAGGCCTACTCAACAGTTTAATGAGCACTGGGCGCATATAAAAGCGAATTATCTTACCTCTTAGTTTGTCAGCACTTTTCGGTTATGCATAACCACTCCACGTCATTCCTGCGAAGGCAGGAACCTCCCAACACACTGGTTAACGAATAAATCACACATTGTTCCGAGGTTCCCGCTTTCGCGGGAATGACGGGCAGAATTTAAAAAGTCTACTTACGGCCAAATGTTTGACCGAAGAAGCTGTCTTCATTCCAGGTTGGACGCTCTGCATCATTGCCCAGCGTTAAACCTATCTCAAAATTCACCTGGGTAAATGTGCGTGCTGCGGCCCAAATAAAGGGTTGCTTCATGTCATCCGACGGACGGTGATAGTGAGTCGACAAAAAGGTATTGAGCACTTGGCTACCATCTATATCTGGTGTTTTTGACTCGATACCAGTAACTAAAAATACCGCTGGGATCCCCTGCTTTACAAACGCATAGTGGTCTGAACGTGTAAACAAATTAAGCTGTGGCCACGGGTCTTCAGTTAACTTGATATCTGCATTAGCTACCGCCGCCTCTACTTTTTCACCCATTGAGCTATGGCTTGCACCAAACGCAATAACATCAGCAAATTCATAAGTTAAGATTGGCATATCGAGATTCACGTTAGCCACCAAGCTTTCAACAGGACGTGTTGGGTTTCTTGCAAAGTAGTCTGCACCTAAAAGCCCTTTCTCTTCGCCCGTAACCGCCAAGAATAAGATCGAGCGTTTTGGAGTAACAGGCAATTCAGCAAACATTCTGGCTGTTTCCATAAGTACCGATGTTCCGGTTGCATTGTCCATCGCACCATTGTTAATTTTATCTTTTTCGACTGACTTTGAAATACCTAAGTGATCAGAATGTGCGGTATATACAACATACTCATTTTTAAGCACAGGGTCGCTGCCTTCGAGCAAACCAATTACATTAGGGCTATCAATGTCTTCATGAGTAGTTTCATAGCTTAGGTCTGCAGTAAATGCCAAATCAAAACCTTTTGGTACTTCGTCTTTTTCTAGTTGTGCAAATACGTCATCGAGGCTAACCGGCGCACCTTCAAAAAGCTGCTTGCCCGCATCAAGGCTTAAAAACGCTCGGCCCTTAATTTCTTTTTGGGCATTGCCTGGCACGCCATCGTCACCAATCCATGACATTCTGGCAGACCGCACATAGTTAATAGACCGGTCGTAGGGTCTGCGTTCTTCAGCAGCTGGGGTTTGTAGCGTAATCATGCCAATCGCGCCACGCTGGGCTGCATATTTATTTTTCTCTGAGCGCGAAGACACATGAGAGCCGACTTCACTCGGGAAACTGGCGGGCTTGCCAGACAATACCACAACAATTTTGCCCTCAACGTCGAGGCCAGCATAGTCGTCATGATCAAGCTCTGGAGCAACAATACCGTAGCTCACAAAAACGGTAGGTGCTTTGACTTGAGTTGATGTCGTCGCTAAATCTGGACCGGTTAAAAACTGCTTAGGATACTCAATATCAACTTCATTGCCTTCGCTGTCGCTAAGAACAAGTGATGGCGACTCTTGCACTAATAAGCCACGTCTAAAATTAACCCGCTGCATAAAAGTGTCATTGTCACCTGCGCCTTTTAAGCCATACTTTTGAAACTCGGTTTGAATGTACAAAGATGCAATTTCATGGCCACGCGAACCCGTGTCGCGCCCTTCTAGCAAATCGTGAGCTAAGAAGTTCATGTGACCTTTTATGTTTTCAACGTTAGGAGCTGCAAGCGACTGGCTCATATTATTGTTTGCTTGCTCAGATGTTGCTGTACAGCCGAATAATACAATACTCGACGCGAGCAAGACGCCCGCAGATTTTAATGATGGAAATAATTTCACGTTAATTCTCGTTATTATAGAAAGGGCTTAAGACCCTTTGTGTCTGTCGTTGATTTGTAATGTGTTGTTTGTTATTGCAAAACAAGAGCCGAATAAGTCAAAACTCTTTACCCCCCATTTAAACAAGAATTAAGACTCAACGCTAGACTTAGCACTTTATTTCAATTGTTAAGAAGTGTGTCAAAGTTGTACATCGTGTTTTTTTAAGGTAGCTTGAACAAAGTGTTATTCATATCAACAAAGCGTATAAACTCGGAACGAAACTTATGTCGCGTAAACCTGAATACTCTCTTTCAGACATATTTGAAAAAGCATTGCCGCTTGTCTTGGCACAAGGGTATAGGGGATGTTCGATGGATACACTCATTAGCCAAACAGGCTTTAATCGGCGAGCATTTTACCTAGAGTTTACAAATAAACAGGGGTTTATAGACACGCTTCTTAGCTATTACATCGAAAATCAATTGCTGCCGCTCCAACACCTTCTGCAAACTCAAGACGATTATCCACAAGCTATCATTCAGTTTTTTAAAGCCTATCAGCGGCAAATTGAACAAAACGGTTGCTTGTTAGTGCGTTTGATTCTTGAAATTGGCAATGAAGATGAACAAGTGCGTCATCAAGCTCGCACCTACTATGATGCTTTACAAGCGGCTTTTATTGCCTGTTTAGAAAAAGCAGTTGCCCACCAGCAGCTGCCCCAAGACACACAGATAGAAGCGCTGGCACTTAAATTGAGCTGCTTCGCTCAAGGCTTTGCGGTATCAAACAACATATCTCAAGGGCAATCTGACGTGCTGATTGTTATTGAGTCGTTGTTTAACAATAACTTGTAAAAAATTGTTAACCATTCTTTTTAGCCATCAGAAAAGCTACATTTAACGCTAATCACTTGCTAAAAAAACTAAACCTAGACAAAAAGTAACCGATAACTCTATTCACCATAGTGTGTTTTTTAATCGGCTTTAAAACAAACGGGGCTTTTTGCATATTCTTGTGCATAACAACGATTGTGAAACAACACGCGTTTTCAAACAGCGTAATGCTGTTTTTAGCGAAGTACTTTAGGTCAGTATTGCGCTATTAACTTTTCAGGTCTTGTATGAAGATTAAAACTAAAATGCTTATTGGCGGTGCACTTTTGGCCACCTTACCCGTTTTACTAAGTAGTTTATTTATCGGTTATACCGCCGTGAACAAAGGAAAAATGGCGCTTGAAGAAGACGCGCGTAGTTCGCTTGTGGCTATTCGAGACATCACCGCCTCTCAAATTCAAAACTACTTTACAGGCATTGAACAGCAATCGCGCGCGATGTCCGAAAACTTAATGACCCGAGAAGCCATGCAGGCTTTTAGTCGCGAGTTTTTAAGTTATGCAAGCAATGTGTCAAATGCCCAACTCATAACACAAAAAGAAAGCTTAGAAGATTATTATCGCGATCAGTTTGGTGCAAAGTACAACGAATTGAACGGCAAAAACGCCAACATTTCTGAACTCTTGAATAGTTTATCTGCAAATGAAGTTGCATTGCAGTATCAATATATTAGTAACAATCAAAATCCATTGGGCAGCAAACAATTACTTAATGCGGCATCTACCAATCACCCTTATGACAACACTCACGCTAAATATCATGAAGTATTTGCAAGCTATATTGAGCGCTTTGGGTTTTATGACTTATTTTTGGTCGACCATAACACCGGCAATATCGTTTACTCCGTGTTTAAAGAGTTGGATTATGCAACTTCACTTATTAGCGGTCCTTATGCCGATAGCGGAATAGGCCAAGCTTTTAAACTCGCGAATGCAGCAAGCGAAGCTGGTTTTACTGGGCTCACCGATTTTGCGCCTTATGTGCCCTCTTACAGTGCTCCGGCCTCTTTTATTGGTAGTCCAATTTATGATAATGGCCAAAAAATCGGCATTCTCATTCTACAAATGCCTGTAGACAGAATTAACGATGTAATGACCTACAGTGGCAATTGGAAAGAAAGTGGCCTAGGTGACTCAGGCGAAACGTATTTAGTAGGTGCAGACTTTATGATGCGCAGCAACGGGCGCTTTTTGCTCGAAGACAAACAAAGCTACTTACAGCTTATGCAAGAGATTGGTTTGTCAGCTGAGCAAGTCCAAGCCCTCAATCAAAAAGAAACATCTATTGGTTTACAGCCTGTCAAAACACAAGGCACAGTTGCTGCTATATCGGGTAAAAAAGGCTTCGACATTTTTGAGGACTACAGAAACGTAAGTGTTCTTTCTGCTTACATGCCAATAACAATAGGCGGTTTGCAATGGGCAATTATGAGCGAAATAGACGAAGAAGAAGCATTTAGACCTGTACAAGCACTGCGCAATGAGGTTTTTACCAATACAATTATTGCGATTACGATTTCAACCTTGTTGGGCATGATAGCTGCGCGGATATTTTCCCAGCGTATTTTGGCACCCATTTTAGAAGTACGCAGACGTTTGCATAGTATGGCCGATGGTAAAGGCGACTTAACTCAGCGTATTAATGTTATTGGCAGCGATGAAACGAGCGACTTGGCTTTGTCTTTTAACTCTTTTGTTAGCCATCTAGATACTACATTCTCTGATCTAATCAAGTCTGCCATGCGCCTAATTCCTATGTCCAAAGAGCTTGGCGAAGGTAACGAGGCTTTAATGGAATCGTCGAACGAACAAAATCGCCAATTGTCAAAAATGCGCGACCGTTTATATGTTGCTAGTGACTCTACCGATAAAGTGCGTGAAATTTCTCAAAATATCTCTGAAGGCAGCGACAGAGGCGCTAAAAGCGTTGAGTCGGGTTTAGCCTCATTTAGGCAAACCGAAACTGAAATAAATACGCTTGGCACAGTGATTGATGATGCTGGAAATTCTATTGATTCACTTAAAGCAGAAAACGACAGAATTGTCAGCGTGATTGATGTAATCAGCTCTATCGCCGACCAAACCAATCTATTGGCCTTAAACGCTGCCATTGAAGCCGCCCGTGCCGGTGAAGCCGGTCGTGGTTTTGCTGTTGTTGCTGATGAGGTGCGTGCACTCGCCTCTCGTACTCGCGAATCCACGCTTGAGGTATCGTCAATGGTTGAAGCTATTCAAAGTAAAACCGATGCTGTCGTGCAAAGAATGGAAGTAGGTAAAGAAACAATCGATGTGTGTAACACACGCGTGAATGAAGCAAAAACTAAGCTTCAAGATATTGAAACCACGATGGGAGAAATTACCAATATGGTTGACGATATTGGACAAATGCTAGTTACCCAGCGTGAAAACTTTGATCACGTGGGCCTAGACTTTAATAAAATGGATCAGTGTTTCCATGATTCACAAGAAGCAAGCCATGTGTCGGTGCAAATTGGGATTGATATGAACAAACTAAGCACACGGCTAAACGACATGGTCAGTCAATTTGACTTGTCGGACAAAGAATGGGACCTTTCAAAACGCACTAAAGAAAAAGGTGAGCGTCACAAGCTCTCTAGTGAAGAACTTGAAGAAGCTGTTGATGACATTATGTTTTAAGGTCTAGCTTTTATCACCAAGTCTCGACCGTCACTTCTGAGGTATCAGGAATTTCCCTGGAACATCCGTTGACTATTTGATTACACAGTGTTCCAAGGTGGTCCCGACCTTCGACGGGATGACGAAGTGAACGACATAGAGGCGGCGAAGAAAATATTCAAACCCTGGGTTGAATAAACAACACATCAGCATTATCTATAGTGCCTCTATTACGAATCTTAAAGGTTTACTAAATGTCGCAATCTGAAACGCTCTATCGTGTGCAATTTATCAGCAATGGTGAAAAATATGAGCTTTACGTAAAAGAGCTTGCCACCAGCAATGTATTTGGATTTATTGAAATTGCCGATTTTGTATGGGACACCCATACCGAGCTAGTGCTCGACCCCAGCCACGAAAAACTAAAAGATGAGTTTGGTGACGTAAAACGTACCTATATTCCGATGCATAATGTATTACGAATTGACCACGTTAAAAAACAAGGAAGTGCCAAAATCACTCAATTATCTGATAAAGTAACTGCTTTAAATAGTCCAATTTACACACCTAAAAAATAATAAAGGCCAATTGGCTAAACAAAGGAGTGAGTCATGTTTGCACGTTCTAAAAGTGGTAGTAAAACGTCCAGTAAGAATAAGCTAGCTGTCGGGTTATTAATTGGCGCGATTCTATCGGGCAGCGCTCTAGCGACAGGCGCTTCTGCGCCTAATGCATCTTCAACAAGCAATGCTAATTACATTGCTACAGACTTACTCCCCGCTGATAAAACCCTGCATAATTGGCTAGAAAAGATATGGGCTTTTGAGCTTGAACAATTCCCAAGCCTAGCGAAGTCTAAAGGCGTCAAAGCCATCACTCTCGACTCACAGTTTACCGATATCAGCATGACAGCAATGCAAGCGCGTCATCAGTTTTTTACTGAGGCACTACAAGCATTAAATGCAATCGACTCATCGGCTTTAAGCGACGAAGACCGTATTTCGCTCATCATGCAAAAATACCGTCTAGACAATTACATATCGCAGTTTGAATACAAAGAGTATCGGGTGCCAATTACCTCGGAATACGGCTTTCATAGCAGTATAGGTGGTACCGTATCGGGTTTTGGTATAAATAGCACTGACGACATTGCTGTATTCAAACAAATGCTATCTGAAGTCCCTAAGCACATTTCTTTAAATATTAAATACATGCGTGAAGGAATAGAAACAGGGCATGTTCAACCTCAAGTAGTACTTAAAGGCTACGAAGATACTATTAGCGCCTTTATCAACAAAGACATAAAAGAACATTCATTCTACAAGCCGATTGCAAATGCTCCCGAAAGCTTAATAGACGCCAATTCAGCAAAAGAGCTGCAGACATTAGTAGAATCAGCAAATGAGGCATTCGAAACCTTCTTCACCTTTTTCACTAAAGAATATGTACCCAGCGCAAAAGCCAATATAGCGGCTACCACTTGGCCCAACGGACGCGCTTTTTACGATAACCGCATAAAACACTACACTACTACCGACATGAGCGCACAAGAAATACATAATATTGGCTTAGCAGAAGTCGCTCGTATAAGAGGTGAAATGCAAGAAATTGTCGATAAACTCGAGTTTGACGGCGACATTAATGCCTTTATCGATTTTTTACGCACCGACGAACAGTTTTATGCAAAAACACCTGAAGACCTCATTATTTATGCCTCGTATGTGGCCAAACAGATGGACGCAAAGCTGCCACAACTCTTTTATAAAATGCCTCGCACACCTTATGGCGTTGCGCCAGTGCCCGACAGCATTGCACCTAAATACACAACAGGCCGCTATATATCGCCGCGTAGCGATGACCAACCCGGCTATTATTGGGTAAACACCTACGCACTCGACAAGCGCCCACTTTACGCAATACCTGCGCTAACCCTGCACGAAGCTGTGCCTGGGCATCACTTTCAAATATCCTTAGCCGCTGAAATGGATAAGCTACCGGAAGTACGCCGCTCGACTTATATTTCGGCATTTGGCGAAGGCTGGGGATTGTACTCAGAGTTTTTAGGCCTCGAAGTAGGCATCTACGAAGACCCGTATGATGATTTTGGCCGCTTAAGCTACGAAATGTGGCGCGCCTGCCGTTTAGTGGTCGACACTGGCATGCATGTGTTTGGCTGGAGCCGCGATAAAGCATTAGCTTATATGCTCGAAAATACAGCTTTGTCGGAGCATAACGTACGCACCGAAATAGACCGCTATATTTCGTGGCCGGCACAAGCCTTATCTTACAAAATTGGCGAAATTAAAATTAAACAATTACGCGCACAAGCAGAACAAGCCTTGGGCGATAAGTTTGACCTACGGTCTTTTCATGACGCGCTTTTAGAGCATGGTTCGGTCCCTTTGTTCGTGCTCGAACAAAACATGCAAACGTTCATCGACGAACATCAATAAACAGGAAGTAAAGAATGAAGAAAATTGTCCTTATCGTAATTGCGGTGCTTGCCGCCATAATGATATTTTTACCTAAGTATATCGGGATGCAGTTTGCCTCGGGCCTGCAAGATACCGTTGATACTCTTAATCAGAAAACCATGTACGAAATCTCGGTAGACGAGCTTAACAGCCAATGGACCTCTACCACTGCCATACTCGATATTAAACTGAAAATGCCTGACGTCGCTGACCAAGGCGCAGATCTGTCAGTTAAAGTTGATTTGAATGCCTCACATGGCCCCTTTTTAGGCTCAGGCGATGCCAGCATTGGACTTTTACACACAGTAATAAATTCGCAAGACGCTGAGTTGCCTCGCGATTTAGTACTTGAAGACGCCAGCGCGCCTATCTTCAACATTGATGCTCACACAGGCTTATTTGGTGCCACTCACTATACAATGAACCTGGCTGGCTTAAGTTACACAGACATAAACACCGGCATGACATTTTCGTTCTCGGGCTTACTTGGTAAAGGCACAAGCTCTTCAAATGGCTATACTTTTACAGGTAACTCTTTAGAAA
>CAZXTD010000062.1:11928-18194 GCA_964643575.1 uncultured Glaciecola sp.
CCTGGGCGATGAAGAGGTGGTTGCCTTTGAAGATTTAAACATGGATAGCACGTCGGATGTAGGTATAGCCCAAATGATGAGCATGGGCCTGTATAACTCAGAGTCAACGGTAAGCATAGCCGACGTTACCATTAACAGCCTTGTTGACGACACACAAACCAGCGTTAGAGATACAACAATGCTCATTACTACATCCTTAGATGAAGCGACTCAGTTAGGTGACATGAGTTTCAAAACAACAATGACTGAGTTTGCCGCACCAAGCATGAATATTACCGACTTAATTGTGGTGTTTGATGTAAACAATTTACAAGCGAAGTTTATGCGAGCTTATCAAGAATTTACTGCTAAAAGCATGGAGTATATGGCCGATCCTGTTGCGATGCAAACGGCGACTCAAGCCTTTTTAGACGAACATCTGCTCGAGCAGCTTCAACAAAACCCCGAATACAATTTAAGTGAACTGCGCGGTAAAGTGAACGGCAGCGAATTCAACGGTCACGTGTTTATGAAGTTAACTGACGTACTGCAGCTTCCTGCCACTCTTGAAGACCCTAACTTTTGGGTAGAAAACGGCGAAATGGACACCTTAATGCGCATGGAAAAAGCCGCAGCAGAGTTTTTTACCGCTGAGTTCATCAAAACCCAGCTGGCGGGTAACCCACAATTTTTAAGCATGAGCGAAGAGGAGCAAACCACGCTTATAGCGCAACAAACTCAAGCTACGCTAGCGGCATTGGTTGAGCAAGGCATGCTACAAACCGAAGGTGCAGACTACCGCTTTACCTTTACATTAAAAGACACACAAGCTGAACTTAATGGCCAGCCAATGCCGTTACCCTTTTAGTTATGTCAATAAGGCAGTGCGTGTCGAGCGCACTGCTTATAACTCACCGTATTCACTTAAAGCACCAAGCTGAAGTTCAATTTTTTGCCTTCAGAGTTAGCGAGTTCTTTAAATCCGCTAGACAAATATAAAGCTGTAGCAGCCTTATTTGCAGTGGTAATTGACAAATCTAAAGTGTGAAGCTTTGATTCTTTCGCCCAAATAATTATTGATTGAAGTATCTTGCTAGCGCATCCTTTATTTCTGTATTCCGGCTTTGTCCACATCTGATAAATACAGCCAACTTGAGAGTCTATATTGTGGATATAACCCAATCCGATACTGGCAGGCTCTGAGTTAACTCTTGCTAAAAGTGGCATCGATGAGCTACGCGTAACGTCCTGTGGTTCAAGGATTGAGCGCCACTTCTCTTCTGAATACTTGAGTTCATTAGCGTATGAAGAACTAAATGAAGCTGGCGAATCTATGAGTGAGGCAAGCCTTACCGCCCGATATACCTCCCAATCTTCGTTGGTAACTTTTTTAACTTCAATTTGCATTTTCTATCACCACCGGGCCAAACCGCGCTTTTAAATAAAACTCGGGATGCTAATTTCTAGTAACATAACAAAGCTCACGTTCTTTATCAGATTTATCAATGTACCCATGAAGCCTATCTATTTGTTCCTGTTCAACCATTTCAGTTAATTCTTTATTTGTACTGCTCTTTGGTGAACAGCCTGACAATAATAAAACTGCAGTGACGATGATAAAAATTGAGAGCTTATAACTTTGCATAAAAAAAATGTTAGCATATAAAAATATGTTTAAGATACTGATAATAGTTTTAAGTTTTACTAACACCACTGTAAATGGAGCTTTCTAGCTATGAGAAAACCTTTCTTAACGGTTTGTATTTCCACCTTGTTTTTATTAAGTGCTTGTTCAGAAGCACCGAAGGATGCATCGATAAGCTCAAAAGCATTTGAGCAAAACGTTGAGAGCCAGTCGGCCAGCACGACTAACTATGATGGCTTAAGCGAAGCTGCAGTGAAAGTAAAAACAGCGGTTGATAAGGCTGCTAGTTGGCAACTTGCTCGCATGGATAATTTTGAGACTTACATTCCTACATTTATACATCGCACTGTTGAAGAGCGCGGCTGGGTTCAAGGTGCATTTTATTTAGGCCTAGTGCGCTGGGCGATAACCACTAACAACGAAGAGTATCTTGGCTTTTTGCGCGAGCATGGCGAAGCCCAAAATTGGCGCTTAGGTGACCGAACATTCCACGCTGACGACCATGTGATTGCTCAGTATTATTTGTATCTTTATGATCAAGACCAAAACCCTAAAATTTTAGAGCACACGCTGAGTGAGTTTGAAGTCATATTAAATGAAAACCCAGATATGCCGCTCGACTTTGTTCCGCGCGGTAAAATTTCTGATTTAGGCTATGATCACGATTGCCAAAAAAGGTGGTGTTGGTCAGATGCACTATTTATGTCACCGCCTGTATGGGTGCATTTGAGTAACATAAGCGGTGACGATAAATACGCCGCGTATTCTCATAAGGAATACCAAGCGGTAACCGATTATTTGCTAGACCCTGATTATAATTTGTATTTTAGAGACAGCCGTTTTCTTGAAAGACGAGAAAGCGACGGCAGCAAAATATTTTGGAGCCGAGGTAACGGTTGGGTTTATTCTGGCTTAGCTAACATCATCGATATTATGGATAAAAACGACCCTCGCAGAGACTGGTATCTTGATTTATTTAAACGCATGTCGAGTACCCTTAAAGACTTGCAAAACAGCAATGGATATTGGCCAGTTTCATTAGCTGCGGGTGATTTATATCCAACGCCAGAAAGCAGCGGCACTGCATTTTTTGTAGCAGGTATGGCTTGGGGTATTAATAACGGCGTACTTAATGAAGCCCAATATTTACCAAGTGTGAAGAAAGGTTGGAACGCACTGCTAGAAGCCCAAAAAGACGATGGCATGCTGGGATATGTGCAACAAGTAGGCTACGCTCCCGATAAAGTGTCACCTGATGAAACTCAGCTTTATGGCGCTGGCGCGTTTTTGCTTGCCGGAACCGAAGTCTTAAAGCTTGCAGATAAACTATAGCCAATCAGGACTTAATTGCGTTATTGCTAACGGTAAGGCTTTTGCAGATGTAAACGCTTTGCCGTTAAAAATGCATGAAGTATTAAAAAGAATAACGGGCTGATAAATAAGTACACTTCGATTACGCTTAAACCGAGCTTTAGCATTGGGTCGCCCGACATGTAACCAATAACAATCGTGCTTATTAAAGTGATGGCGCCACAGCATAAGCAAAGCAATTGAGTTATTAGTGAAAGCTTAAGCCCCCAGCTAACAGCGGTTAAGCCTAAGAAGCCTGCAGTACCTCCGATCACAAGTAGACTCACCCAAGCAATCCGCAGCACACCAATTTCATCGACGTAAATAAGCCCAGTGTATAAACCCACAATCGGCATACCGAGTAAAACAAGGCTCGGCATCCAAGCAAAAACTGTGGTTAAGCTATTTAGCAATGATTGAAAATCAAAACGCATTTTTAGGCCTATATAAAAGAGCCCAGTCTAACTTGACTAGGCCCGACTACTATATCAAAGCTATGCTAAAAATCGCGGATTTCGACGCTACTCGCATTAAATACAAAACGATTAATTTTCCCGCATTGAGCAAAGTGGTTGTTTGACGCATAAGGCGTGTTTGCTTGTTGGATATTTGACTCCCAACCTTGGCCATTTTTCACAAAGGCTTTGAGTTCAAACCAACCGCTTACGGTTTTACTGCAGTCCATTTGCACGTCTAGCATCCAATGATGTGGGCCCCATGTGTTAAGAGGTTCTTCGCCGTAACCGTCGTTGGCAACTGTGCGTTTTGCTCCCCATGCTGCAGGCCAGTTGTTAGTTGTCCAGTCCATTGCTGTGCCTTCGGCTTGAGTATTTTGCCCTTGTTCAAGACCATACCAATCTAAAAAGTCATCGGCGATTTTCCAGGGGCCTGTGGTCACATTAAGCGAGTTGTTATGGGTAATGGGCATTGCGCAAACATAGTTTGTACTATTGCAGCCCAGGTTTAAGTTATTGGCTGCATATGCATGGTCTAAACCGCCTCGAACAAACATATCTTGACCGCTTGAGGTTTGCGCCTCTATAAATATAACCGTGCGTTTGATATCGCTAGTTGTGCTGCCACTTACTTTGGCATTTTTATGTATCGCGATAGCATCCCAAGCTGGCACATTTAGGTTAATTGTACCGTCTGAATTGACCGTAACTTTGCTACCAGTACAGTCGGAGCCTGAATTATTAAGTTCGCCATCTAAAACGTTGCAATATTGGCCGGCTGCCATCGACGTTGAAACCGTTGTATTGAGTGCATATTGCTCTTTATTGATAGCAACAAAACCGCTATTGCCGCGCCCAAATGCAATCTGATTTGCGCCGTTGTCCCACCAATCAGACACATAAAAATTATCAGCAGTATTATTTCTAAAATCCATTGCCCCTGCGATATACGACCATCTGTGTTCACACTTCCAGTTAGATGCAAAACATTCTAAGTTACCATTGTTGTGTACAGGCACGTTAGGAGCGCCAGCATCGGTATCGCCATGAAAATCGTAACTCGACATTACTTTAGGGTAGCCATAAGGGTAAGCAAGCATAAACGTATTGGCTAAATCGTATAGGCGACCATCTTCAAAAGTCACTACATTGCCCGCACCACCGTGCCCACGCTGATTATCATGATTGTCTACAAATACCACGGCTAAATAGCTTGGCATAAAGCCCCACCCTTCACCAAAATTGCTCAACCACGATAAGTTTCCGTTACGAAAGGTATTGCCAATTTCTACACTGTATTTAAATTCGGTGACGAGTCCGTTGTTGAAGTATTCAGCGGCGCCTATTGCTTCTCCGCCTTGATCAATCACCTCTTGAAAAACCAAAGGGCTGCCATTAACTTTAGATAGTATTTCAGTGATGTCGCCAGTTGGCATATGCTTGGAAGCATCAAACCTAAAGCCTGCAACGCCAATATTGACTAAATCGTTTAGGTAAGCGGCAAGGGTGTCTTGTACATAAGTCGCGTCGGTATCGAGGTCGGCTAAACCTACTAATTCGCAATTTAGTACCTGCCAACGGTCACCGTAGTTATTAATAGCGCAGGTTGGATGAAAATCTTGAGGCGAATAAATAGGGTATTGTTTATTGCCAAAAGTACTGCCTGCGGTGCCTGTTCCGCTGCCGGCTGCCATGTGATTAATGACAGCATCAACATAGATATCAACACCCACATTTTTACAACGCTGCACCATATCAATAAATTCAGCGCGGGTACCACCTCGACTCTCGAGCACATAACTTACAGGCTGATAACGTGCCCACCACTCGTTTGCGGTGATGTGTTCATTTGGTGGGCTCACTTGCACCGCACCGTAGCCTTTAGGGCCTAAATAGGTTTCGCATTCGGTAGCAACGTCTTTCCAGCTCCATTCAAAAAGATGCACAAAAGTAGTTGGAGCACTTTGTGAAAAAGCATGGCTTGAGGATATCGCCAACAAAGCAATAGCCGCAGATTTGAGTGTATTTTTTAACATGTTTTCGTCCTGTGTGGTCAACGAAACATCTAATCGTTACTGTATCCCTAACTCGCTAACTACGTCTTAGAACAGTTGATATTCTAAGGTATCCTTATGATTATTATGATGTTGTGTCATTTCAATTAGTGTTGGCTGCGCATTTATTTAACAAATAACAAACGCCTAATTAACATACACAGAGATAAAATATTTCCAAGATGAATACGTATGTAAGTAAATACACCAAATTAAGAACTTAGTTAAAAATCGATAAAATACATAAACTTAAAACCAGATTATTACTTCGTTAGTATTTGAGGCTTGCGTCTATTTTCATAATATTTATACTGTATATCTGTACAGTATAAATTGAGCTGAAAATGAATCCTATCTTGCATGATTTACAAAATAAGCAGTGGGTATGGACAGCCGCCAATGCTAAACAAGAACAATTAAAACAAAAGCGTATCAGCGGTTTTGACGCCCTCGACAAAGTATTAAGCGGTGGGTTTCCCCGTGCTGGCATGATCCACCTAAACAGCCCCTTAGGCTGCGGTGAATTACGTTTAATGCTAAGCATTCTTGAGCAGCAGAGCACACAAGACTTAGGCTTTGGGCCAAACAATAAGCCCGAGCATACTCGTTTAAACACTCAAGCAAACAAACAAACCTCTGACCATCAAAAATTGAGGATATTCATTAACCCACCTTTTCAATTAAATGCAGAGTTTTTGCTCGACCATAATATTGCATTAGAACAACTCGTTGTTGTGCACGCCAATACCGAAGCTGAAGCACTTTGGAGCGCTGAGCAGTCGG
>CAZXTD010000062.1:18204-21984 GCA_964643575.1 uncultured Glaciecola sp.
CGCTCAACTTAATCACACCCAAGTTAAAAAATTAGAACTTGCTGCTACACAAGGGCAAAGTTATTGTGTTTGGCTACAGCCGCTCAGTAATAAAATGCAGGTACACAACAATCTTCCCTTGAGTTTATCTTTAAGCATTCGTCGGTATGAGGACCAACTTAACATTACAGTAAACAAACAAAAAGTAGGCTGGGCGCAAGCTCCGGTCAAAGTGCCCTTACCCTTTAAAAGCCGCACCAACGAAGTGTTTAAACAACACAGGCAAGTGCAGGCTAACAATGTCGTGCCATTGCAATCTAATGCTCATGCGCACGCATACCAAACTCCATAAGGCGTTCAGGCAAATACGCTTGAGCTAATAAATACATGCAGTTTGATACTCGGTCTTTATGGATTTACATCCACTTTACTCAGCTACAGCTTGATTTACTCGAGAGCATGCACTCGCCTGAAGAATCTGCCGGCCCCAAGCAAAAGAGACAAGAGGTGCAAGAGAGGCAAGAAGCGCAAGCTATTGCCATTGTGGATATAAACAGCAATCAACTTTGCCAAATTAACGCAGATGCATACAAAAGAGGGCTTAAACTCGGCATGGGTTTAGCTAGCGCAAGCTTGTTATGTAGCGACTTACTCCTACATGAATACAACGCCGATATTGAAAGAAGCGAAATAAACAACATCGCTAATCATCTGTATTTAGTCACGTCCGATATTGTGCTATGCCCGCCTAATGCACTTTTGCTGAGGGCACAAAATATGCTCAGCTTGTATGAGGGCCTAGCGGGATATTGGCAAGTTATTCGGCAATGCTTGCAAGAGCATGATGTCGATTTTGTCGCCGCGAGTGCATATTCAGTACAGGCTGCAAAAATGATTGCTTTGTCCTTAGCTAAAAACACGCTGACACGCAATCAAGCTATGCAGAAAAAGAGGCTTAAAACAAAAACCAAACAGGCCAAATATTTCATTAGCGAAGACCGCAACAAAATAGCCAAGTTATTGGCAAGATGCTCGCTAAACGTGAGCGACATTGACGATAAAGACATCACTAAACTGGCCCGCATCGGTATTAAGTCTTATGACGATTTACAACAAATTCCGGCAGCTGAGCTGGCTAACAGAGTGTCGCGTTTTAGTATGTCGATACTTAACGAGTTGATGGGAAAACAGGCCGCAAAACTTAAATTTTATCAACCACAAAGCCGCTATCATGATTATTTAGAGCTGTTATACGAAATTAGCCTAAGCGACAAATTACTGCCCGTTATTGGCCGCTGCCTAGACAAACTGAGTCAGTTTTTATTAATTCGTAACGCGCATTCAATGGCCATCAATATTGCGTTTTTTCAGCGAGAGCACGACAAACTTACGTTAACGTTTAATAGTATTCGCCCCATTTACAAACGCCAAGATTGGCTCGATATTATTAGCTTACAGCTTGAGTCTGTTAGCTTTGAGTCGCCTGTTTACGCTATATCGATAGACTGTGAGAAATACGAGGTAGCACAAACGGCTAACGACGATATGTTTACAGAAAAATCAACCCATGTAGCCGCCATGACTTTACTTTCTCGACTGCAAAGTAAACTCGGCCAAAGCAATATTAAGCGCGTGCATTTTGTTGAAGATTTTAGACCCGAATACAGCCTAGGCCAACACCCGCTTATCGACAAAGCCGGCGCTCGAAGTAAAGTTCAAGGTCAGGCCTTAAGTATTTTTACCGACCGCCCGGGTTTGTTATTACCCGAGCCTGAGCCACTGACTCTTGATGTACAAGTGATTAAAGGACCCGAACGCATACAAACCGGGTGGTGGGACGACAAAAACATAAATCGCGATTACTACATAGGTCAAAGTAAAGACGGCCAACAGGTGTGGATATTTAAAACACCTAATAAACAATGGTATTTGCATGGCTACTTCATCTAATAACACCCACGATACCTTTTTAGGGTTTGCCGAATTAGTTTGCCAATCTAATTTTTCATTTTTAGAGGGGGCCTCACACCCCGAAGAACTGGTTAGGCAGGCGTATTTTTTAGGCTATCACGCCATTGCCATTACCGACGAATGCTCGGTTGCAGGGGTTGTACGCGCATACACTGAAATTAAAAATAACCACATTCCAATAAAACTGATTGTTGGCAGTAAGTTTGTATTTGAACAGCAAGAACTGGTGTTAATTTGCCCGAGCAAAACCGCGTACAAAGAATGCTGCCGTATTATTACCAATGCCCGCAGGCGTGCTTCAAAAGGAGAGTATGTTTTATCCGAATGGGACTTAAAGTCTATTAAGTACTGTTTTTGCTTATGGTTACCTAACGCGCAATTATCCAGCGAGCGTAACCATGACTTTGCCCAATGGCTCACAAAAACATTTAAAGAACGTTTATTCTTAGTCATAAAACGTTGGCTTAGCGCCAATGAGCAAGACTATATAGCCCATTGCCAAGCATTAGGTGACGAATATCAAATTGATATTATCGCCAGCTCTCATGCGCTCATGCACGACCCTGCACGCTTAGCCCTGCAGCACTGCTTACAAGCCATAAAACATGGCTGTCATATTAAAGACTTAGGCCGAGCTGCACTTGCTAATAGCGAAGCCAGTTTGCGTCCTATTGCTAAGCTACGCTCCTTATATCCAAGTGAATGGTTAAATAATGCTTACCTGCTTGCCTCAGCTTGTGACTTTGGCATGCACGAATTAGCCTATGAATACCCTGCAGAAGTTGTTGGGCAAGGCATGACACCAACGCAATATCTGCGAGTGTTAGTTGAAAAAGGCGTCCAAAAACGTTTTCCAAACGGCTTGAACCAAGACATTCGCGACACTATCGAAAAAGAACTCACGCTAATTAAAGAACAAGCCTACGAGCACTTCTTTTTAACTATTCACGACATTGTAATGTTTGCCCAAAGCCGTAATATTCTTTATCAAGGCAGAGGATCAGCGGCTAACTCGGTAGTTTGCTATTGCCTTGAAATTACTGCTGTCGACCCGCGTCAAATAAGCGTATTGTTTGAGCGTTTTATTTCGAAGGAACGTAACGAACCGCCCGATATTGATGTAGATTTTGAACATGAACGACGCGAAGAGGTCATTCAGTACATTTATCAAAAATATGGCCGCGAACGCACGGCTTTAGCCGCCACCGTAGTGTGTTACCGATTTAAAAGTGCCTTACGTGAAGTAGGTAAATCTTTAGGAGTTAACCCTACCGATCTCGACTTTTTTATTAAAAACGTTAACCGCCGCGACCGCGCCATTACGTGGCAAAGCCAGTTAGGCGACTTAGGCATCGACCCCGACTCGTCTTTAGGCAATAAATTTGTGCACTTGGTCGAGCAGTTAATAGGCTTTCCGCGCCATTTATCACAGCATGTAGGCGGCTTTGTTATTTCAGCCGGGCCCTTATACGAGCTCGTACCGGTTGAAAACGCTGCCATGCCAGAGCGTACTGTTATTCAATGGGATAAAGACGATTTAGAAAGCCTAAAACTACTGAAAGTTGATGTGCTTGCTTTAGGCATGTTAACCGCCATCCGCAAGTGTTTTGATTTATTAAAACAACACTATAAACAAACCTGCAGCATTCCTTTTATTACCGCCTTAGGTGACGACCCTCAGGTATACAAACAAATTAGAACTGCAGATACAGTTGGCCTGTTTCAAATTGAATCGCGCGCGCAAATGTCGATGTTGCCACGGCTTAAACCCGCAACCTATTACGACCTTGTTGTTCAAATAGCCATTGTCAGGCCTGGCCCCATTCAGGG
>CAZXTD010000063.1:0-21407 GCA_964643575.1 uncultured Glaciecola sp.
TTTACCTGCAGGCGTCTCAAGTTTTGAGTATATTGGTAAGCCAAGCATGACAATTTTAGAATGTTACCCAGGCAGCGATAAAGCTGGCTCTTTAAAAGATATGGCAAATAAAGGCGCTGAACATGTCTAGCAGCAATGCTCCACCTAAGCCATCGCGCTCATTTGCACAAAAATGCAAACACACGCTGGCACTTTTTTTACCCGGTATTTTTTTACTAGGTTTTAACATTGGCACAGGCAGCGTGACAGCTATGGCAAAAGCAGGTGCTGATTATGGCATGGCCTTGTTATGGACCATACTAGCGTCTTGTTTGTGTACGTTTTTCATGATTAATTTGTACGGCAGGTACACCCTGGTAACGGGCGAAACCGCGCTCCAAGCGTTCCGCAAACATATTCATCCCGCTGTTGGCATATTCTTTTTGGTAGCCTTAACTGCTGGTGTATGCGGCAGTGTTATGGGCGTAATGGGCATTGTTGCCGATATTTGTTATGAGTGGTCAAAGTCGGTTATAGAAGGTGGAATATCGCCATTATATTTCGCGATATTTTTTATTAGCCTTGTGTATTTCATATTTTGGAACGGCAAAACCGAATTTTTCGAGCGAAGCCTTGCGGTTATCGTGGCCGTGATGTCGGCGTGTTTCTTGTTTAACTTCTTCATTATGATGCCGCCCCCACTTTCTATTATCCAAGGGCTTATACCGAACATACCGCAAGGGCTTGAGCAAGCCGACAAAAGCGCGTTTTTAGTGATAGCCTCTATGGTAGGTACCACTGTATTTTCAGGACTTTTTATTATTCGTACCACTTTGGTTAAAGAGGCAGGCTGGACGATACAAGACTATAAAAAACAGCGCAACGACGCCGCTTTTGCTGTGGTGCTTATGTTTGTTATTAGCGCGTCAATCATGGCCGCGGCTGCAGGTACTTTGCACATTGAGGGCATTCAATTGTCTAAAGCGTCTCAAATGATCAGCATTCTCGAACCTTTGGCCGGGTCTTTTGCGACTGGCATTTTTGCCTTTGGACTCATTGCCGCTGGCGTTTCATCTCAATTTCCTAATGTGCTCATGCTGCCTTGGTTGTTATGCGACTACAATGCAAGCAAGCGAGATATGACCCTAGCCAAATACCGTATCATGGTATTTTTCATATCGTTGCTGGGCTTAGTTGTGCCTATATTTGATGCGCGGCCCGTATTTGTGATGATTGTTTCTCAAGCTTTTAACGCTTTAATTTTGCCAGCTACAGTACTTTGTATTTTGTATTTGGCTAACCGCAAAGACTTAATGGGTAGCTTTCGTAACACAATTGGTGCCAATACCATATTGTTTGCAATCTTACTTTTCTCTCTTTTTACTTCTTACAAAGGAATGACAGGTGTGGCCCAGTTGCTCTCCTAATTTGTTTTTGCTGACGTTTGTAAAGCTATTCCTTTTGTCTATTCTGCCCTCTCATGCTTTTGACTCAATAAAAATTTGAGTACATTTGAGTGCAGAGGCGCAAATAAAATAGTGAACTTATCTCTAAACTGAATTAAGGTATTGATATGGCCGCTCGGTAAAGCTCGCCGCATCGCCATATATAATTAACACCAATACTTTGAATGAGCATGCTAAAGCAATCAAGCACGGAGTGTTTAATGCCCGAATATCAAACAGCTATGCCCCTTACCGTTACATCATCGACCGACTCGCCCACCAAACTATTTGTCTTAGACACCAACATATTGCTACACGAGCCGCTAGCATTCACTTCTTTTAAAGAGCACGACGTAGTCGTACCTATGACAGTATTAGAAGAACTCGATTACATCAAAGACAGTAAAAAAGACGTGGCCAGAGACGCTCGGGTATCTATACGCGCAATGGAAGACTTGTTGCGTGACGCTTCCCCAGAGCAAATGCTTGCCGGCGTTAGTATGCAAGGCTTAGGGTCGGGTATATCGTCGCCCACTGGGCGCTTATCAATATTTGCCGATTTAGGCATGGCGCAACAAGAACAAGCTTTTACCAGCAACGAAAACGACAATCGCATCATCAACGTTGCACTGCATTTACAGGCCAAACTTGCGCCTCGCGAAGTGGTGCTGGTGACTAAAGATATTAACATGCGCCTCAAAGCAAAAGGGGCGGGAATGAGCTTGGTAGAAGACTACACAACCGACCAGCTTATTACCGATGTAAAATATCTCACCAAGGGCTATTATGAAGTTGAAGGCGACTTTTGGGACAAAGTGGTTGCTGTTGACAGCATGACTGAAGGCCGAGATACGGTGCATGTGCTTGATCGTAGTGTTGTACCTGAGCCCTACATTAACGAATTTATTGTAGATGAAAATAAACAGTTTGCAGGCTTAATAGAAGCGATAAATGAAAGCACAATTGAAGTGCTCGACCTTGGTTATGAGCGTTTAATGGGACGACGCGCATGGGGCATTATGCCAAAAAACATTGGCCAAGCCATGGCGCTTCATACCTTGCTCGACCCGCATATTGATTTGGTGGTGCTGACAGGCCCTGCCGGCAGTGGTAAAACATTACTAGCATTAGCTGCCGCGCTCGAAATGGTGGTTGAAAAGAATATGTACGATAAAATTATCGTGACTCGTTCTACCCCAGAAATTGCTGAATCTATTGGGTTTTTGCCTGGTACAGAAGAAGAAAAAATGGCACCGTGGCTAGCCGCAATTACCGACTCTTTAGAAGTGCTGCACAAGCATGATGAAAACACTAAGGGCTCGATGAGTTACATTATGGAGAAAGCTAATATTCAATTTAAGTCAGTTAACTTTATGCGTGGACGAAGCCTACAAAATGCGATTGTTATTTTAGATGAGTCACAAAATTTAACGGCATCGCAGCTCAAAACAATTATTACTCGCTGCGGCGAAGGCACTAAGTTAATTTGTGCGGGCAACTTGTCACAAATAGACAGTAATTATTTAAATGCGTTAACCTCGGGTTTAACTTACTTAGTTGAAAAATTTAAAAATTTCTCAGGTAGTGCTACGCTTAGTTTAGATGGTGTCGTGCGAAGCCGTTTGGCTGAGTTTGCTGAAAAAGAACTTTAAACTAGAGTATATCTTTACTAAACATGTTTAATAATATCGCCAAAATTTTAGTCATCGATGATGAACGAATAAATATACAGTTGCTATTTGAAGGATTAAGTGACGAGTATGATATTTTAGCTGCATCAAACGGAATAGACGGCTTAAAAGTCGCGAGAGAGAAGCGCCCTGACCTTATTTTGCTTGATATTATGCTAGGCGATACGCACGGGCATGACGTGTGTAATGCACTTAAGGAAGACCCTGAAACCGCTAATATTCCTGTGATCTTTGTTACTGCTCAAGATAAACCTGAAGACGAACTGGCAGGTTTAGAGCTAGGTGCGGTTGATTATTTCAAAAAGCCATTTTCTTTACCTTTAGTCCGTATTAGGGTTCAAAAGCAAATAGAGTTAAAACGCAAAACCGAATTACTCGAAGAGTTAGCTTTGGTTGATGGCTTGACTGGCGTAGCCAATAGGCGTCAATTCGATAATAAGCTGCTCCAAGCCATCAGCTATGTTGACCGTAATCATCGTGGCCTCAGTTTATTGCTAATTGATATCGACTATTTTAAACAATACAACGATAACTATGGCCACGTTAAGGGCGATTTCGCGCTTAAACTCGTAGCAAAATCGCTCATGCATGGCGTGACTCGGCCACTCGACTTTGTAGCACGGTACGGGGGCGAAGAGTTTGCGGTTATATTACTCGACGCTACGCCTCAAGAGGGAGAGGCCTTGGCGCAGAAACTGCGAATTGCTGTCGAAAACAAAAATATTGTGCACGAGACCTCAGAATTTGGACATATCACCATTAGTGTCGGCGTATCTCATGTTGTTGCCGCGCACGAAAAAAAAATTAGCCCCGCGGCATTTATCGAAAACGCCGATGCATCTTTATATGCGGCCAAAAAGGCAGGTCGTAACTCTGTTGTTAGCGATGAGTTTACTCCTTAATAAATAGTTAAAGCGGTTCTTTTATTGTACGGCTTACATTTTTGCAAGCCGTGCATTTTTCTTTGTTTAAAATTTTATTAGGCGCTTGGAAATGCATTTGTTTTGTTATAATATCACGCCTGTTTTGTTACAGTATAACGTATTCATTGCATGAGGCAGTTAATACACGGCAAAACCTTGGCAACATTTCGCGTGCTAATAATAAAAGACAATTTACAAAAGAATAAAGCTAACCACCATGAAAAAGACCCCTTTGGCAGTATCTATTTCTCTTATATTCTCGAGCCTTATTGGCGCCCAAGCGCTAGCAAATACCATAAGCGGTAAAGTCGTTGATAAAGCCGGTGCCCCCGTTTCTAAGGGATATGTTCAAATAATGGGCAGTAACAAACGTACCGCAATTGCAAGCGACGGTAGCTTTACGTTTGAGAACATTAATGCAGGCACTTTTGAACTGCACGTATCGTCTTCAAAATATATTCACTCTAGCGAAAGCGTTACTGTTGTCGATGACAAAACAACGCAGGTGAATATAAGTGTTGCAAGGTCGAGCATTGAAGTATTCGACGTCACAGCAAGTGCATTTCATGCGTCCAATATAGAGTCGGCGGCGCCGGTAAGCATATTAGCTGGCGAGAATTTAAAACAGCAACAAGCCGCGACCTTAGGTGAAACACTTAAAAATCAAGTAGGCGTGCACTCGTCGTTTTATGGCGGCGTAGTAAGCTCTCCTATTATCCGCGGTTTAGATGGGCCGCGTGTATTGATTACGCAAAACGGAATGGACGCAGCCGATGCCTCGCGAGTGGGCCCCGACCACTTGGTGTCAACAGAGTCATCAACAGTTGAGCAAATTGAAGTATTGCGTGGCCCTGCCACTTTGTTTTACGGTAGCGGCGCAATTGGCGGTGTAGTCAATTTAGTCGATAACCGTATACCTGAGAATAGCGACACCGAAGGCGAGGCGAGTGTGTCGCGTAATTCAAATAATAGCCAAGAAGCGTTTTCTGGCGTGTTTAAAACCGGCACTGACAACCTGGCTTTTCAGGTGCAAGGCTTTTATCGTGACAGCGACGACTACGGTATTCCTGGTTTTGCAGAAAGTGAAGAAGCTCATGATGACCATAGCGACGAACATGATGGTGAAGAGCACGAAGGTGAAGAGCACGAGCACGAAGAGGGCAGCTTTGGCCGTGTCGAAAACACAGCAACCCGCACGAAAGGCCTCACAGTTGGCACAAGCTACTTGTTTGATGATGGCCATGTTGGTTTTTCTGCAGAGCATTTATCAAGTGTTTATGGTATTCCCGGGCACGCTCATGGTGATGAAGAGCACGAACATGAAGACGAAGAGCATGATGACGAAGAACACATGGACGAAATGTTCGAAGACGAGGTAGTTAAAGCCGACCTTAAACAAAATCGTTACCAAATTGCAGGTGAATTCCAGTTAAGCACTGAGTTAATTAGCGCTGTTAATTTTGGCTTAGCGTATACCGATTATGAGCACACCGAAATTGAAAACGGTGTACCCGGTACGCGCTTTTCAAATGAACTCTTTGAAACGCGCATGGAAATTTTACACCAGCCTATAGCGGGTTGGCGCGGTGGTATTAGCTTACACACCAAAATGTCTGACTTTGCTGCTGTTGGCGAAGAAGCCTTTACGCCACCATCAGACACCAAGTCTTTTGGTTTGGGTTTGATTGAAGAGAAGCACTTTGGTGACGTATTAATTCAATTAGGCGGCCGTATTGAGCGTGTAAGTATTGATGTACCATCGGTGTTTGAGCCAGAAATCACTTTTATTGATGAGCATCATGATGAAGACCATGATCACGACGACGAGCACGACGATGCGCACATGCACGACGACGAGCATATACATGACGATGAACACGCTCACGAAATTGATGCAACTCAACTTGATTTTACGCCAATGTCATTGTCGGCGGGCGCCGTTTGGGATATCTCTGAAGGCTACAACTTGTCTTTTAGTTTTGTGCACGCGCAGCGCGCACCTTCAAGCGCTGAACTGTTTTCATTTGGTCCGCACATTGGTACGCAAACCTACGAAATTGGTGCGCTTTACTTGTTAGAGGAAGAAGACGAAGACGAAATTCACATCGAGTTTGATTCAGGCAAGCCATCGCTTGAAAAATCGAACAATATTGACATTTCGTGGCGCAAGTTTGGTGGTGACTTTGGTGCTGTGATAAACGTTTTTTACAACCAAGTGGACGATTACTACTACTTGGCAGATACCGGTCTTGAAGCCGAATTTGAGCACGCTCACGGTGATGAAGACGAGCATGACGACCATGGTCATGACGAGCATGAAAGTGAAGAACATGAAGAGCATGAAGGCGAGGAGCATGAAGACGAACACGAACATAGCGAAGAAGGCTTGCCAGTGTTTGCATACAATGCATCAGACGCCGACCTTTACGGTGCCGAAGTACAATTTACATGGCGTGCGATGGAAAACTTAACCTTAACAGCTCAAGGTGATTACATCAGAGCTAAAGTGAAGGGCCAAGGCAATGAAAACTTACCGCGTATCCCGCCGGTGAAGTTACTCTTTGGGGCAGACTACAAAACTCAAGACCTGACAGTTTCAGCACAAGTTACGCACATGTTTGAACAAGACCAAGTCGCTGAGTTTGAAAGCAAAACCGACGCTTACACCCTCGTTGATGTTAACGCATCGTACTTCATGCAAGTGCAAGATATCGATACTGAGTTTTATCTACGTGGTCGCAACTTAACTGACGAAGAGGCGCGTGTGCATACTTCGTTTTTGAAAAACCTTGCCCCACTGCCAGGAAGGTCTGTTGAAGTAGGCATAAGAATGCGTTTTTAAAGATAGTTTGCTTTACCTTGTTAAGGATTTTGTGCATTGTTGGATGATGTGTAATGTCATTATCTAACAATGAGCGCGCAAGGAATTAATATATGTCGGTTTATGAGATTAAACACCCGCTTATTCAACACAAAATTGGCTTGATGCGCGAGAGCGGAGTAAGCAGCAAAGACTTTAGAGAGTTGGCAAGCGAGGTGGGTAATTTACTCACCTATGAAGCAACGCGTGATTTACCCCTAGAAGATATTCAAATTAAAGGCTGGAACGACGAGCAGATAAAAGTGTCACAAATTAAGGGTAAAAAGATTACCGTTGTGCCTATTTTAAGAGCCGGTTTAGGGATGCTCGATGGTGTATTACGTTTAGTACCGAATGCAAAAATAAGTGTGGTAGGGTTGTACCGAAACGAAGAAACCTTAGAGCCTGTTGCTTATTTTGACAAGGTAGTAAGTGATATAGATAGCAGACTAGGTTTAATAGTAGACCCAATGCTAGCAACCGGCGGCACACTTAATGCAACTATCGACTTATTGAAAAGCAAAGGCTGTAACAAAATTATTGGTTTGTTTTTAGTTGCCGCCCCAGAAGGAATAGCGACAGTAACTAATGCACACCCTGACGTCGATATCTATATTGCCTCAATTGACGAGCGGCTAAATGACAAGGGCTATATTTTGCCCGGTTTAGGTGATGCCGGAGACAAGATTTTTGGCACACGCTAACACTTAGTTAAGCTATTTAGCGCCTATCTACGGAAAGCCACAACTCTCGACTCTTCTGAGTATACTTGGGCTTGCTCAGAAGCATTAGTCTTCGGATATTGGTTAGGTTTGCAAAAACTATTTAATTCAAAGTTTAGTTCGTTGAATTTATTATGCATCATTTTGCTTATTTCCATGCACGATACATAAGGTTTGTCTTTATTAATAGTGCGCTTAGCGTCTATTTGAAACTGAAGTCCGCGCAAGCGATGCTGTGATTTTTCTGAACAACCTTCTATAAACTTATCTATTTCGCGTTTGCGGAAGCTTTCAAACGCTTCAGGGTCTGATTTGAACAAGTCACACAATTGGGTAAAGTTTAGATTTAGCGACATAGACTACTCCTTGTCAACCACGGCTTCGTTTTGGCTTGAGTGCGCAAGCTAAAACAAAACTAATTAATTATTTGCACAAAACACCGTTCAAACTGAGTTGTTAGTGTGTTTAGTGCAATGCTACAATTTACTAAACATTAGTAAGCACATAATATGCCTAAAAATTTATCGGCGTAAAATCATCAACTTATTTAGCTACAGCGCGACATTTATCAAAAAGTGTTAAAATTCTTGACACTCAACGCACGTTTAACGTTCGCAGTAGAAAAGCATTAGGGCTTTAGCAAAAACATGAGTGAGACGAGTCAGCATATACATGCTTTTATACTGGCAGCAGGCGCAAGCAGGCGTTTTGATGGAATAAAGCTGTTAGCGCCAATACCTTCGATACAAAACAAACCACATAAGCCACAATCGATTATTGAGCATTTTGTTACTCAAGTTCATCAAGCGCAGTTTGACTCTTATTCAGTAATATTAGGCGCCAATGCCGAAGCTATCGAAGCAGCTCTACAAGTTAAAAAACAACAATGGGGGTTTGCTACTCACATTAATCCAAGCTGGCAACAAGGCATGGGAGTTACTATCGCAACCGCGGTTGGTTTGGCAACCAGCTCTCATATTGTCATTTGCGCAGCTGACCAAATAGCGATAAAAAGTGAGCACTTTTCTCGGCTTATTGCCGCTTCTCACAAACACCCCACTTGCATTATCGCAGCCAAATATTCTGGGCGCTTGGGCGTTCCGTGTATATTTCCTCGCGCTTATTTTGAAGAGTTAGCGAGGTTGACGGGAGACAAGGGAGCCAAAGACCTTATTGCTAATGAAAAACATAATGTAATAAGTATAGAAATACCTGAGGGGGCTCATGACGTAGACACACCTAACGATTTAATGCGGCTTATTTAACAAGCATAAACGTGTATTTTTTAAGCCTTTCTCTCCAATTAGTATATCTTTAGACAAATTTCGTCGAGCTCTTATAACTTCGTTTTTGTTAGTTTACTTGGTAAGCTCAAGAGCAAATAAATAGTAACCAATGGAATTGTTGATGTACTTCTTGCCCCAAATACCGTGTAGACGCATAACGGTCTGCTTTTCAATACTTATTTGTTTATCTCTTTTTAATAGCGTTGCGAGCGCAGAGCAAATTGAGCCGTTTAAGGATGAACACACGGTTGTTTTTATTGGTGATTCAATCACTCACGGTGGGCAATATCATATCGATTTAGCGTTATTTTATGCCACACGGTTTCCTAATAAAAAGATTCAGTTTGTTAATGCGGGTATTTCGGGCGACACCTCGGTGGGCACTTTAAAGCGTTTTGAAAAAGACATCGCCTTACACCAACCCAATGTAGCAACGATTATGTTGGGTATGAATGATGTAAGGCGAGAGCTCTACGGCTCAAACGCGTTGCAATCAACTTCGTTTGATGACTTTTTGCTAGAGCAGAGCAAAACACGAAAGACATACACTAGAGCAATGCAGGATTTGATTGAGCGTTTAATCTCGATAAATACAAAGGTGATTATTTTAACGCCGTCTATCTTTGATCAAACTGCAGAACTTGCCTTAGACAAACAAGTAGGGATTAATGACGAGCTGGCTTTATATGGTCGTTTAATTGGGGACTTTGCATCTCATAAAGGCCAAAGTGTTATCGACTTTCAAACTTTGATGCTACGAATTAATCAGCAAATGCAAGCTGAAGCGGCCAGTGCAACCATTGTGAGCCCCGACCGAATTCATCCGTATGCGCCAGGCCATTTTGTGATGACCTATGCAATGCTAAAGGCACAATTTGGACAAAGTAGTATCGGCGAAATTGTGCTTAACATGAACGAAGGTAAGCAAGTGTCAACTAACTGTAAATTTAGCGGAAAAGTTGACGTGAAAGACGATGGCGTTCAATTTACTTGTATGAACTCAGGCTTGCCTTTTCCAGTGAAAAATGAGCAGGTGTCAGCGCTTGAATACGTGGCTTTTCAGGAGGACTTTAATCAATACCCATTTAAAGTAGAGGGTTTAGAATCGGGAAGTTACGAGCTTGTGATCAACCAAACTAAGGTAGGTGAGTTTTCTGATGAAGCGCTTGCTAAAGGGATTAATTTAGCGGAGTTACCTTTAAATCCGATGTATAGCCAAGCCAAAGAGGTTCAAAAATATAACGACGCTCGTGCGTTAAACGCCAAACTCATCAGAGACCTCAAGCAAATAGAATATAGCATGTTAAGCAATTATCCCGAGCTCGCTCGAGACGACGAACAAGCATTGTCGAAGACCCTATACAAACATATTGAAGGAAGCAAAGGCAAGTCTTGGTATCCGTGGCTAGAGGGCATGGTTGCTAATTATCTTATCAACAAAAGTAAACTTGAGATGTATAAAGCTAAACAAAGTGAATACTCACAAAAAATGTATGAAGCTAATCAACCCAAAGCCTATACATTTGCACTAAAAGCGGTACATTAAGTCCTATTAAAACGATCGGTGAGTGCCTTCTTTTCGATACTGTTCGAATAAATGAATGTCCCAAGGGCGCATGGCGAGCACAAGGCTTGTGCCGAGCTTTTCGCTCAAGTCTTTGGCTTCGTCTTCACGGTGAATTTCTTCAAAAGCTGTTGCTAGGCGTTTTATACGGCGCATTAATTCAGCATTGGCATTGCGCGAAATCATGCCAGTTAAAAATATTCTAATTTCGCCAGGGCCTGCAAAATCACTGTCTAAAAAGTCGTTTTGCACGTGTTTTTTATAAAAGCTCTCGATTGGACCGCGTTTGCGCCAAGTAAAGTCTCGACTTATTTTAAGTTTAACTCGGTTGCCAGGGTGTAAATCGATAATTTTGATGCGGTCTAGGTGGGCCAAATAACGCACCATTTCAAGCTCTTCAATATGGTACATGTTTAAAATTTCATTTACCGACCAGCCGTTAATTAGTAAGTTTGCACATAGCAGAAGTTTTTCGTTGGCGACAAGCTCTTCTTCTTGGGCTGCGCTTAGCTCAGTGGTTTTAGTTTGTTGTGTTTGCATAGCTAACACAAGGTCTGAAATCTCTAAATCCATCATCGCGCATATTTGGTCTAAACGTGTTATCGAAAAGTCTTGTTTAGCAAAGAACCTTTTTACTGCACCAAGTGATAAATCGAGCTCTGCCGCGACGTGCTCGTATGTGAGCCCGTGCTGTTTGAGTGTTTTTTTGAGGGTATCGACTAATGCGAGTGACTGAGCCATAGGTATCCTTCCATTTAACTATTAATTAGCTGAGACTACAAAAATACTACAAAATTGACTTAAATGTATACTCTTCACTCCGTATTGTATTTTAAGTCACTAAGTTGCGTTTTTCTCCTTTTATTGCAGCGTCGATATTAGCGATAACTGTCTGCATCAATGTGGTTTGAGCCTGTTGGCTAGCCCAAGCCGAATGAGGAGTCACAATGCAATTTTGCATCGAATTTAAGCGCATAATAGGTGAATCTTTTTGAGGCGGCTCTTGCGGTGCAACGTCAATTCCTGCTCCGACAATAACTTCATCTTGCAAAGCATCCAATAAAGCAGACAAGTCAACAATTGACCCTCGCGCGGTATTAATGAGAATGGCATGTTTGCGCATTAGCTTTAGATTATCGCGATTGATTAATTCGTGAGTTGCGTCAGTTAGCGGGCAATGAATACTCACAATATCTGATTGGGCCAAAAGCTCGTCTAAGCTAACTAGTGTCTGTCCATCAAAGCTTTCTCGCCCGCTCACGCTATGATAAATAACCTTCATATCAAATGCGCGAGCGAATGTTGCTACTTGCTGAGCTATGGCTCCGGTGCCTATGAGCCCTAAGGTCAAACTCGACATATCTAATATGGGGTTATTATGAAAGCAAAATTGCTCGCTTGCCTGCCATTTACCCGCGTTTATATCAAACTCATAGTGTTTTAAGTTTCTGCGCAAACTCAATATGAGTGCAATGACATGTTCACTAACAGACCGAGTGCCATAACCTGGTACATTACTCACGCTTATATCTAGAGCTTGAGCCGCGGCTAAATCAACGCAGTTTGTGCCTGTGGCACATATAGCAACGTGTGTGAGCTTAGGTAGCTGTGCCAAAATTTCTTTGCTCAGAGCGACTTTATTGTTAACAATAATGCTCGCGTTTTTAGCCCGCTCGATAATCTGATCATTGCGTGTTTTGTCAAAATCAGTCCAGAGATGCGAGCTTTGTGGCTTGGCAAACTCTATGCTTTGTGAAATGGTTCCGCGGTCTAAAAATACAATTTCTTGCATGAGGATCCTTATTTTTTACCCGTTATAAAAAGCTTTTCCCTAGCGTTGTATTTATTAAATTATCATAGAAATTGAGACAGAAAAAACATTCTTGTCAATTTACTGCATGCGTTACGTTGCCTGCAGTAATAGGTATTTATAGGCTTTAACAAGCTTGAGCCTTTGCACAAATTAGATTGGCTTGATAGACTCAGTCCATACCAAACATTTAGTAAACAGTAGTCATTAAGTCATGGAAGAAAACACGCATATCGAACCGATAAACTGCATTAATTGCGGGGCAATTGTAACAACACAATTTTGCGGCAATTGCGGACAAAAACGTCAAGGTAAAATTTCGGTTCAATTTGTTAAATCTGAACTCCTTTCTGGTTTGTTTAATTATGACTCTCCCGGGTTAAAAACCCTCATCGACTTAACAGTTAGGCCCGCCAACGTATTCAGAGAATACCTCAATGGTGCCAGAGCGCGTTACTTAGGCCCAATACGCTATAGTTTTTTTGTGTTAGCAGTTCTTGTAGCGGTCGCAGGTTTCACCGATACATCCATTGTTTATATAGGTGACGTATCTGAATACCCTGAAGATATTCAACAGTTGAGTTTGACATATATGTCGGTTATCAATGCGCTTATCGTGCCTATTACACTGTTAACCGCTCTTTTTTTTGCAGTTTTCTTGCGCCTGTTCTTTAGGAAAAGAGAATATACGATGATTGAGTTGTATATCCCGTCGTTACTGTGTGTTGTTCACGTAGGATGGTTAGGGATATTTCTCATATTACTAGGTGCGTATGAGTCCTCAACTGGTGTGTTAACCTATCAACTGTTTCATTTCATCTATTTTGTATGGGCGATAGGCGGCATATATCAACCCACAAAAGTAGTCAATTACGTGAAAGCTTGCGTGGCTTATGTATTAGCACTTCTCGTGACGGTTATGATACCTCTAGTTTATGGTTTTATTGTTGGTGTCGTTCATGGCCTTGAAAATATATAGAGCTTACTTTTTACTGGGATAAGAGCATTTATGAGCGACACCCTAAAGCCCAGTGACCATAACGCTCAACAAAACAACCAAGGTGGTAATTCAAAACGCGCCTTATTTTTTATCCTCGTTAATGTGGGCATCGATGTAATTGGGTTGGGCATCATCATCCCAGTATTGCCTGAACTAATCCGCGAAATATCAACTATGCAAGGTGGCTCATCGAGTATGAGTAACGCCGCAATTGTCGGTGGCTGGTTAATGTTTGCCTACGCGCTCATGCAGTTTGTTTTCGCGCCTATACTGGGTAACCTCTCTGACCGATATGGGCGCCGGCCAATATTATTATGGGGACTTTTTTGGCTAGGTGTCGACTACGTAATTATGGCCTTAGCACCCACCATGTTTTGGCTGTTTGTAGGTCGTATTTTAGCGGGCATGGCGGGTGCGAGCTATGTCACGGCATATTCATACATTGCTGATGTTTCACCTAAAGATAAACGCGCTGCCAACTTTGGCTTAGTCGGCATGGCATTTGGTATTGGTTTTGTGATTGGCCCCGCTATAGGCGGTTTGTTAGGCTCTCTCGACCCGCGTTTACCTTTTTGGGCAGCAGCAGCGCTTTGCTTCGCTAATTTAGCACTCGGTTACTTTGTTCTGCCCGAAAGTTTAGCCAAATCGAAACGACGTAAGTTTGATATTAAACGGGCCAATCCGGTTGGAGCGTTCAAACAATTCTTGCATATTAAGCCCGTGTTAATGTTGATTGTCGCGGCCACTTTATTTGAATTTGCGAGCCAAGTTTATCCTAGCTTGTGGGCTTATTTCACGCCCGTTAGCTACGGTTGGTCGACGGCTGAAGTAGGTTTGTCTTTGGCGATATTTGGTATTTTAATCGCTTTTGGTGAAGGTTATTTACTGCGCATATTATTGAGTAAATTCGGTGAACATCGCGTTATTATATCTTCCATTATATTATCAATTGCTTGTTTTGCAGCATTTGCTGTGGTGTCAGATGGTACCGCAGCCTATGTGGTTATGGTGTTTGCCGCTTTTTCAGGGTTTGCAGGCTCTAGTATTCATGGCTTAGCTTCAAATCATGCTGCTGAAAACGTACAGGGTGAGCTAAACGGGGCTATTATGAGTGCAGCTTCTATCGTGCAAATAATTGCGCCCCCTTTGATGACTGGCATATTCGCTTTATTCACACTTGAAACCGCTAGGGTATATTTCCCCGGTGCACCATTCATTTTAGCAGCGGTTTTGGTTGCCTTGGTTATTTTCCCGTATTTAAAAGCCAGAGCCCTAGGCATCAATGACTCTAGCGGCAACCCTGAACAGTAGGGTTTAGTAAGAAAACCCCAATCGAATCAAATTACACCCAGCTAACAAGAGCACAAAAAGCGTAATTTTACGAAACTGTTCGTGACTTAATTTCGATTGAATTTTAAAACCCAGCCACATGCCGATCAATGCGGGAATTAACAAAACAAAGGAGAATACGACGGTGTCGCTATTTAAGATGCCCGATTGAATATGCCCAAGTAATAGGGTTATTGAGCCGAGCCCGTATTAATCGCGAGTAAATACAGTACTGTAGTAGGACCCCAAGTACCTGCAAGCCCGCCTAGCATGCCGGAAATTGACCCGACAATCCATTCGCTGATTTTGTAGTGTTCGGTTTTAATGGAGACCTTTATGCCCAACAACTGTATAAGCGTGAGCAATAAAACGGGTACACCTAATATGAAGTAAAACATTTGATTAGGTATAGAAGGCACTAACTGCGCAGCTAAAAAAATGAAGAGGCAAGTCACCAGTATGTAGCGCCAATGAACCCTCACGACCAAAGATGCCTCTTGATAACCCGTACGAAAAGACTGATAAATATTGCTAAAAACAATAGGAATTACGATGCCTGCAAGGGCTAGCTTTGGGTCAACTATAGCGCCAATCAAAGACACCATGATCAAAGGCATGGCAAACCCAATTGCGCCTTTTACAATGCCTGCTCCAAGGGTGATTAATAGGGCGAAGATAAGAATTAGAGGGTCGTTAAATATTGTCACTTTGCATACACGTCATTTAACACCTTTATTAGGCGCTAGTTGTTTAATGGCGGCTACGGTAAACGAAAAGAAGTCATAACACAATCACTGTCCTTGTAGCATCCAAGAAGAGGCCTTTTCTTGGCCCTGATTTATATCGTTCGCATTCGAGGTCACAAAGAAGCAGTCTTGCACGGTATATTTTGAAAATGTGCTAAGCTAAGCGAATATTTCAGTTTCCTAGTTTTTGAATATTTTTGTTTTGAGCTATACCGATTCTTTATGATCTTTGATGTAGAAACCATTCACACAATAGGCAAAATAGCAGTTGCTATTCTTTTGTTACTCGCCGTTTTTTTACTGACCGTTGAAAGTCGGATTAAGCCAGCCAATCGACTGTTTGCCCTGTTTTTATGTTTGGTCGCATTTGATATGTGCGGTCTATTTTTATACGACTGGCTAATTCAACACCCCTATATTGATATGCTGAGGCGCTCCAGTGCATATTTGCAAATGCCACTAGTGTATTTTTATGTAAAGCGGGTATGCTTCAAAAATATAGATATGCAGCTTAATTCGCTTAAGCATGCTTTACTATTTTTTGCTTATTGGCTGGCTTTGCTATTGCATTTTGTGTGGTTAAGCAAAGCGCAGCAAATGCAGTTTTTACAAAATCCTAACGAAATGCTGTTTGTGATATTTTCAGTCATGGGTGAGCTGCAATATTTCTTCTATATTTATTTATTGTTTAAGTCCTTAAATACGTACAAACAAAACTATCAGGCAAGCTTTGCAAGTTATGAAACTACCGCTTATAAATGGCTATTTCAACTAACATGTATCTCATTGTGCGCGCATATGATTGCACTACTTAAAGATGTTGCGGTTTATTTTGCGCCTTCACATTTGGTATTGAGTGCTCATTTTATTGTAAGCTTAACCGTGCTGTCAGTTATTTGCTGGTTAGTGTTAAAAGCCTTGTATCATCCGAGTATTACCCGTGGAATACGAATCGAAGACACACTGCCTGCCAAAGAAAAATCAAAAACAAACAGCACGCAAATTCTGAGTCAGGATACTCAAAAACAAATAGATGCACTCGAACACTATATGCAAACTAACGAGCCTTACCTCGACCCTGATTTGAGTATTGAAACCTTGGCCAATAGCGTAAATATAAATGCTAAAGAGCTCTCAGTATTGATTAATCAACATATGGGGAAAAACTTTTTTTCGTACATCAATGCTTATCGGATTGAAAAGGCCAAATCTTTATTGAGTGAGCCTACTCCAAAAAAACGTTCAGTATTGGTGGTTCTTTATGAAGTAGGGTTTAATTCAAAGTCTTCGTTTAATACCGCGTTTAAAAAGCATACAGGGCAAACTCCTAGTAGTTATCGTAGATCACTTCAGTAGCTCTTTATTACTGTTATCGCTAGCCGTTGCGTCACCTGTTGTATTTGACAGTATTCGTACCTTAAAAAGTCGTACCAAATAAAACGTTCGACTTTTTTTAGTCGGTCGATTATCACTTTTTCAAGGAATATATTGACGCTACTTTCTTAACAGGGCTGATTTTAGTTGAGGCCTTTTATAAGCGTAGCGCAAATAAGGACAATCCTAATGTACAGATTACTCATCGCAACCCTCATATGTTTCTTATCACCAATGGTTGTTTCATCCGATAGACAAAAATTGGAAGAGATAGATGCACTTTTTAGCGAATGGCAGGGTACTAAAACACCGGGTTTTGCTATAAAAATTTCCCAGCACGAACAAACGGTTTATGAAAACTATTTTGGCTTAGCAAGCTTGGCACAAGAAGCCAAAATCAATCAAAGCACACGATTCCAAATCGCTTCAGTATCAAAACAATTTACTGCATTTGCAATCGCCTTGTTAACCACTCAAAACAAGATAAATTTAGACGATGATATTCGCCTGTATTTGCCTGATATGCCAGTTTATGACACCCCCATTACGATATTGCACTTGGTACATCACACAAGTGGATTACGCGATATGGATGACTTACACGGAATGGTAGCAACAGGGTTTTCTGATTACAGCGATATGGACACGTTTTACGACCTAATTAAGGCTCAAAAAGCACTCAATTATACGCCAGGTGAACGCTATAGCTATTCAAACTCTGGCTATATGTTAATGGCAAAAATTGTTGAAAAGGTATCTGGACTCAGTTTTCGTGAATATATGCATAAATATGTTTTTAGTCCTATTGGTATGCACCACACATCTGTGTTTGATAACCCTTTTGAAGTGATAGAAAACAGAGCTACAGCCTACTTTTCTAATGATAATCTTAGCTTTTCCCGTGATAATGGCTTGGGCGCTGTTTACGGGTCTAAAGGTGTTTATACGAGTATCAATGATTTGGACCTTTGGGCACGTAACTTTTCGAATCCTAAAGTGGGGAGCAATGAAGTATTCGCATTAATGCTTACCACAGGTATGCTAAATAACGGCGAGCATACACATTATGCATTTGGTCAAGAGCTAAAAATGATGTACGGACAGCAAGCTATTTTTCATGGAGGTGGCACAGGCGCATACCGGTCTTATTTAATTCGTTTTCCTGACTTAGCACTGTCAATTAGCATTGTTGCGAATAATAGTTATACAACGTTTAGCTTATTGAAGTATGTAGATGAAATTGCCAAAATTTTACTGCCTGAACAAAATCAAACCAGTTCAGCAAGTACAGACATCGAACAAGTTACCGAAGTGGCACCCAATGTATTGGCGAAATACATTGGCGATTATCAGCTTCAACCGGGGCTCGTGTTTAGTATTCAAAATGCACAAAATGGGCTGCAACTTCAGATCACTGGCCAGCCTAGTCCCGTTAAACTTGAGGCATATAGCGAGAACAAATTTGTACTTGCCGACAGTGACAATGGTTATTACATATTGTTTGACACTAGCGAAAAGCAAAGCGAATTTATTCGCTATTATCAAGGTGACTTTGAATATATTGGTAAACGTGTGAATTTGGTTGAGTTTGACACTAACACAATAGACTTGAAGTCGTATGAAGGTATTTACTACAGCGCTGAACTAAACACGGTTTATAAAATTGAAGTGTTAAATGACCGCTTAACTGCCTTACACGCAAGAAACCAAGCAATTTTGCTTGAACCCTTTCAGCCAGACTTGTTTTCCTCGTCAACGCCTTTTTTCCAAGAGGTCGAATTTAAAAAAGATGAGTATAATAATGTTCAGGGTATAGTGGTTTCAGGTTCAAGAAGCAAAGGGATTGAGTTTGATAAGTTGCGTGAATTGCCCTAGCAGTGGCTTAATAGACACCCATTCTCAAACTTCGTACATATCTAACATTTACCACAGGAATTAAGCAATATGAAAAGGCTTCAAAACAAGGTAGCGCTCGTCACAGGAGCAGCCTCGGGCATAGGGCTAGCGACAGCCAAGCTATTTGTTGAAGAGGGTGCGAGAGTAATCGTTACAGATATCAATGATTCGGCAGGGAAAAGCGTTGCGCGCACCTTAGGTGATTGTGCTGAATATCTGCACTTAGATGTCGCCAACCATGATGAATGGGTAACTATTAGAAACGAGATCATCAAAAAGTACCAATCAATAGATATCCTCGTAAATAATGCAGGTATAACTGGTTTTCTTGAAACAGACGGGCCGCACGACCCAGAAAACCTCAACACTGATAGCTGGGAGCGAGTGCATGCCGTAAACCTCAATGGTGTAGCGTGGGGATGTAAAGAGGGTATTGCGATGATGAAAAACTCAAAATCTGCAAGTATCGTTAATATTTCGTCGCGCTCGGGTATTGTTGGCATACCCGGGGCCGCAGCGTATGCATCTAGCAAAGCGGCTGTCAGAAACCATACCAAAACAGTTGCATTATACTGTGCGCAGGAGGGTTATCCCATACGTTGTAATTCTGTGCACCCAGGTGCCATATTAACGCCAATGTGGGACGCTATGTTAGGGGAAGGTGAACAGCGAGAGCAAACGCTTAAAAAAGTAAAAGGCGACATTCCTTTAAATCGAATGGGGGAGGCTAAAGACGTTGCTTACGCTGCGCTTTTTCTTGCTTCAGACGAATCAAAATACGTCACTGGAATAGAGCTTAATATAGATGGTGGAATATTAGCTGGCAGTAGTGCGTCGCCGTCACAATGAAAACCATAAAAACCTTTCAAGAGCAACAACTCGCTTTTGAGAAAGTTAGTATGGTTTTCTAAAGCAGTTAAACCTTTAGTTTACATTTTCTAGACACTGGCCTAGAGAGTAACAAACTCTTCCGCAGAAGTAGGGTGGATAGCCACACAAGCGTCAAAGTCAGCTTTGGTAGCACCCATTTTAATTGCCACGCCAAAGCCTTGTAATATTTCATCCATTGCATAGCCAATGCCATGTAAACCAACTACACGCTCGTTAGGGCCCGCACAAATCAACTTCATTTTGGTGGCTTGGCGATGCGAGGTTACGGCAGTATACATAGCCGCAAAGCTGGAGTTGTAGACGGTGATATCTTCGCCATATTCTTCGCGCGCCTCTTTTTCGGTTAACCCCATGGTGCCTATGGTTGGGTGGCTAAATACAACAGTTGGGATAAGGCTATAATCCATATGGGCTTCTGTTTTTCCGTTAAACAAACGCTCCGATAGTAAACGCCCAGCCTTCACCGCAACAGGTGTTAAATCGATTTTGCCGATGTTGTCGCCTACAGCATATACGTTGGTTGCCGTCGTGTTTTGAAACTTATCCACTTTGACGTAGCCGCGGTGGTCAAGTTCTACATCGGTGTTTTCAATATCGATTTTGTCATTGGCAGGTTCGCGGCCAATTGCCCAAATAAGTACGTCGGCCTCAATTTTGCGGTCGCCGTTTAAATGCACGGTTAGCGTATTGTCGTCATGCTTTTCAATTTTTTCGACTTCGGAGTGAGCGTGTAAATTAATGCCGTCTTCTTGCATTATTTCGGTAAGAGTATCAGACAGCATATCGTCAAAAGCGCGAAGAGGTTTTTCGCGGCGAACCAACAAATGTGTTTGGGTGCCTAAAGAATGAAGCACACCTGCCAACTCAACGGCTATGTAACCGGCTCCGACTACAACGACTCTTTTGGGCTGAGTGTTTAACGCGAAAAAGCCATCAGAATCAATACCATGCTCTGCGCCAGGAATGGGTGGTTTAATAGGGCGGCCACCTGTTGCGATTGTGATGTGGTCGGCAGTATATGTGACGCCATCTACATCAATGGTGTTGTTATTGATAAATTTGGCAAAACCTTTTATTAAAGTAACGCCATTGTTACCTAAGACGCGGTCGTAAGAGTCATGAATTCTGCTAATGTAAGCTTCGCGACTTTTAACGAGTGTTTCCCAACTAAAGTTATTCACAGTAACGTCAAACCCATAGTCGGGCGCATATTTGTGAATAGCTTCAGCGACTTGTGCACCATACCACATGGCTTTTTTAGGCACACAACCTACGTTCACACAGGTGCCGCCAATATCTTTCGCTTCGATAATTGCGGCGCGTTTGCCGTAGCGAGATGCTCTATTTGCTGAAGCAATACCGCCGCTGCCGCCGCCAATACAGATGTAATCGAAATGAGTGCTAGAATCAGTCATGGTTTTCCTATTTATTAGATAAAATGCATTACGCGCTTTGTGATTTGCGATGTGCTGTGTTTATTATCACATTAACCGCGCGAATAAACTATGCAGACAATATGTCGACTAGACCGTGGTTTTCAAGTTTTACTTACAAATGCCTACTTGATTTGCACAAAAATTAAATTGCATGCGTAATAAACCTTAACCAGAATGGAGAATAAGAGGTCAGCCTTGTGTTTTACGTAATTCACCCCACTAAACATAGACAATAATGTGGCTTTCGCCATTGCCAAATTAAAATTAAAGTACAAAAAGAGTTTATTGCCCAATGAGTATAAAAAGCGTTTCAAGCGAACAAGCTAAAAGTGATTTGTCGGCTAACCCCGTGTTTTCTGCAATTGACCCAAGCAATGTTTTAAGCCAAGTACAAGAGGCTATATCACACTGTAAGAGCTTTATAGAAGACGTTGTCAAGATCAAAGAAGCTACAT
>CAZXTD010000064.1:0-2733 GCA_964643575.1 uncultured Glaciecola sp.
CAAGAGTTTTTCGGGTGCTACGTACAACAAGCTAAGTTCGCCTGCCTGCATTGATTGCATAATCGCGTTGGCTTGTTCAGGCGCGAGGCTCGAGTTTAAATACGCTGCTTGAATACCTTGAGTTTTAAGCTGCTGTACTTGATCTTGCATTAAAGAGATGAGCGGCGACACAACAATAGTAAGACCATCGAATGCTAATGCAGGTAGCTGATAACAAATTGATTTTCCGCCGCCTGTTGGCAATAGTATGAGGCTATCCGTGCCCAATAGCGTTTGCTCGATGACTTGCCATTGGCCGTCTCTGAAGGAGTCGTAACCAAAATATTGTTTGAGCAACTTGGTGCAGGTGGCCTGTGTCAATGCCTCTTTTACCGATGATTCGATTACATCGAGCATAGTTGCTTCAGCGTTTTTATCACGGCTTTTGTCAATACTAGTTTTGTGTTGAGTTGAAGCGTTTGGGAATAGTACATTTCAGGCAAAATCACTGTGACGGTGGGCTGTTATTGTTATGCTAGTATTGTACTGTTTTTATTCTGAGTAATCTATTGCACTATGGGCCAGCTAAGTCTTTCTCTATTTATTTGCTAGCGATAAAAGAGTGACACACCGTTGAAGGTGCGTGTTCGGTAGCGACTGTTTGAGCACTGTTTTGTGTATCCGTACTTGGTAAATTCACTTTACATCCTTTTTTACAACATAGTGTTGTTTATCATAATGTAATTCTACTTATTCAACAAATTAGTCGAACACTTGCAGTTAGCTGCATAATCCACGACAATGCGCGCGTCAACGACAAGCCTTAGCTATTGCACACTGGATATCAATGTCAACATCGTCCTCTTCAACTCAAGCGCGTTCTGGCGCCTTATTTGCTCTTGCGGCATATTGCATGTGGGGCTTTGCACCTATCTATTTTAAACAGCTTACTAGTATTCCAGCCGCAGAGATTTTGATGCATCGGGTGGTGTGGTCTGGCATTGTGTTAGCAATATTGATAATTGGCCTTAAATATATTGACAGGGTCACTCGTGCAATAACTTCATGGCGTGTCATGGGTATTTTGTTGATTGCAGGCTTGTTGCTCGCGGTTAATTGGCTTTTGTTTATTTGGGCGGTGAATAACGACTACTTATTGGAAGCGAGTTTGGGGTATTACATTAATCCCTTAATCAATATCTTTCTGGCGAGATTGTTTTTGGGCGAAGTGTTACGGCCTTTGCAAAAACTTGCGGTGGTAATAGTGATTATTGGTGTGCTTATACTACTATTTAGTTATGGTCGCCTGCCTTGGATTGCGTTAACTCTGGCCTTTAGTTTTAGCATTTACGGACTTTTAAGGAAGCAAGTGGCGGTAGACTCTATTCCGGGACTATTTATTGAAACTTTAATGATGTTACCTGCCGCTATCGTATATTGGATATGGTTTGCCGAAGTGAGCGGTGATCTCAGCCAAAATCAGCCAAACTTAAACTATTTATTGCTTGGTGCAGGTATTGTGACGACTGCACCGTTATTGTGTTTTACTGCAGCAGCGAGGCGAATTCGATATTCAACGCTTGGCTTTTTTCAATACATTGGCCCCAGCATTATGTTTGTATTAGCCACTGTGTTGTATAACGAGCCTTTGTCTGAAGCGCGGATCACAACGTTCATTTTTGTGTGGACAGCATTGGCTATATTCACCTACGACTCTATTCGCTCATATAGAAAACAACGAGCAATGCCTGCTGTTTAGGATTTTACATATAGCCCTAAGTCAATAAAGCTATATGTATTCAACAAAAGTCGGCGCCCGTTACTCACTACGATGCTTCAAACAAATTCGCATTTGCTTGAGACTCTTTTTCGAGGTCCTCACTATGGTCCGACGCCAAGACCATATAAACACTTGGCAGCACCAATAGTGTAAACAAAGTCCCCACAAGCATTCCGGCGACTAATATAATACCAATACTATTACGCGCCTCTGCACCGGCTCCGGTGACTAATACCAACGGGAAGTGGCCTAAAACGGTCGCTGCTGTGGTCATAAGCACTGGCCTTAAGCGTGTTTGCGCGGCGCGAGTCACAGCTTCGAGCTTGGCAAGGCCTTGTCGCTGCATGTGGTTTGCAAATTCGACTATTAAAATACCGTTTTTAGCGATTAACCCAACTAAGGTAATAAAGCCTACTTGGCTATAAATATTAATAGTCGTGAAGTCTAAAAACGAAAACATCATTGCGCCCGACAACGCCAGTGGTACAGAGCCTAAAAGCACAACAAGTGGGTCTCTAAAGCTATTGAACTGTATTGCCAACACCAAATAAACAAAGGCTAAGGCAACCAGTAATACGCCTTCTAAGGTGTTGCCCTCTTTGCGTATTTGACGCGACTCGCCCGCATAGTCTACGCTGTAACTCTGCGGGAGTAATTCGGCGGCAATGTCTTCCAAGGCACTTAGGCCTTGTTCTTTTGTGGTGCCAGGAATCACTTCACCAAATATTCGAAAGGCATTTTTTTGTTGAAATTTAGCCAGTACTCGGGGCGCAGTTTCGGTCTGAATATCTGCAATTGCACTAAAAGGAATTAAGCTGCCATCAGGAATACGTATTTGCAGTTCAAGAATTGCTTGGGGGTTAAGCCTTTTTTCAGGTGACAACATAGGAATAACACGATACGCACGGCCATCCTGATTATATCGGTTAACAAAATTGCCCGATAGCAAGGTTGATAATTGACGGTTTACTGCG
>CAZXTD010000064.1:2743-21019 GCA_964643575.1 uncultured Glaciecola sp.
AAGTCAGCAATTTGTTGTCTATCAAGGTTAAACCTTACTTGTGGTAAATCTATCTTTAAATCGGTACTGGCAAATAAAAATTTACCGCTTTGAGAGGCTGCTTGTACCATTTGGTCGGCGTAGGTTTTCATTTCTTCGTATGGAGCGGTGCTCATGACGACTAACTCAACTGAGAAGTTACCGGCAGTTGGAAGAGCAGAGTCGAGCACGGGGAAGGCTTTTATGCCGGGTACTTGAGACAAGCTTCCAAAGGCTTGCCAATACATTTCTTGGACGCTTTGTTCCCGTTCGTCAACAGCGCTAAAGTCGACACCTGAAAATCCAGCAGCTGGGTTAATGATCTGCCACATAAATTTTGCGCCTTCCAAAGACTTCATGGTATCTACCACATCATCCATGTGCTTGAGCGTGTAGTCTAAAGATGCTTCTGGCGCAGACTCTATAATAACGGTAATTGAGGATTGATCTTCGGTGGGGGCTAACTCTTTTAATGAGCCCAAATAAAACGGACCACTTAACAAAGCTAAAATAAAAGCAGAAACCAATATCTGAGTTTTAAGCGTAATTGTTTTAAGCAATACTTTGCCGTAAAACGTTTGCAAGCGATCAAAATAGCCATTGATTTTCTTTGTGATTTTGCCTTCTTTGCCGCCTTCAGGGCTCGCATAAGCACTCATTATTGGCGACAAGGTCACTGCTACAATGCCTGATATAATGACCGCAATTGCTAGAGTAAAAGCGAACTCTTTGAACAGTGCACCGGTGAGCCCGGTGAGCAGGCCTATGGGTGCATAAACAGCAGCAAGCGTGATTGTCATGCTAATGATAGGCGCTAAGAGTTGACGAGAGCTAGCCAGCGCTGCTTGCATCTTGCCCATGCCTGCCCGCATATAACGCGCTACGTTTTCTACCACCACGATGGCGTCATCTACTACTAAACCTACCGATAGCACAATGGCTAATACCGTGAGCAGATTGAGTGAAAAACCCACTAAAGACATTGCTGCTATTGCCCCTAAAATTGAAATAGGGATAGTCACCAAAGGCACAAGCGCCGTTCTGAATGAGCCCATCATTGCTAATACAACAAGCCCTACAAGCAATACGGTTTCACCAAGCGTGATAAATATCTCTTTTAATGAATCACGCATGTATAGCGTGCCATCAAAGCCATCTGTAATGCTAAGGCCTTCAGGCAAAGTCGCGTTTATTTCGTCAATCATGACGTAAAGGCGGTCGCCTATTTCAATCTCGTTTGCACCGGGTAGTGGCCAAACAGATATATACAGCACAACGTCTTTATCTAAACGTGCTGTTGTCACGCCTTCTTCTTCGTCGAGCATAACCCTTGCGATGTCACGAATTCTGACTTGGCTATTGTCATTGTCGCGAACCACTAAGTCTTCAAACTCTTCAACGCTCGATAAACTGGTATCAGTAAGTAATGAAACGCGCTGTTGGTTATTTTCAGCGTTACCAATAGTGGCAATAAGATTATTGTTACGCAGGGCGTTTGATACATCGTCGGCAGCAATATCAAGCGCAGCCATTTTCTGTGGGTCGAGCCAAATGCGCATAGAGGGTGGCCGGCTGCCTTCTAAACCGATGCGCTGCACCCCCGGAATTGAGGCAAGAGTAGGGCTAACATTACGCGACAAATAGTCAGTGACTTCCAATCGTGACATACCGGCGGTTTCTTCATCGAAGTTAACCGTGAGGTAAAAAATAGCAAAAGGGCGGTCGGCGCGCACAACTTGAATGGCCGGGTCTTCGGCGCCTTCGGGAAGTTCAAAACGAATTTGGTCGATTCTTGAAGAGAGCTCGGCAAGTGCAGCAGAGCTGTCTTCATTTAGGTTTAACCAAACGGTAACCGTACTTAAACCGGGTGTTGTGTTTGAGTCGACATAGTCTACGCCTGGCACAGATGATGCGGCGCGCTCAATAGGTTCGGTAATAAAGCCTTGCACAATTTCAGCCGACGCACCAATGTAGGGTGTTGTAATTTGAATAGATGCGCTGCTGATTTGCGGGAACTGTAATATTGAAATATTCATCGCCGCGCGAATACCCAACAATATTAGGGCAAACGACAACACGATAGCGATAACAGGCCGCTTGCTGAAAATATCCATTACTGACGGCTTATTAAGCAACTCTGCATTGGCTTCTGAGTCGCTTAAAAGCGCTTTATTGATATTTGGCGCTTGGCTTTTTTGGTCTTCTTTTTGACTATCAGTTGTGCTATTCATCGCTTATTCAGCCACATAGGTAAGTATGTTGGGAAAAAGTTTGGCGCTGCCAATGGTAGCCACGGTTTGCCCTTGTTCTAAACCGGTAGACACAAAACTGCGGTCAAACTCCTTTGATACAACGGTAACGGGCTGACGAGTGGCGCGGTAATCGCCTTTGTCATCTTTTTCCAACAAAAATACATAGCTGCCAAACGCGTCATAGCGAATAGCTTGATTGGGTAGCTCGATAGCTGAAATTGGTTCGCCGCTTGGCATCAGTACCGACACCACGGCCCCCGGCGTTAATTTGGTATTGGGGTTTAATAACTGAGCGCGGGTGCGTAAAGTGCGCGAGCTTGTATTTAAGCGTTGGTCAATTGCGCTTATTTGCGCTTGTACCGGTGTTTGCAAAATACCTTTTGCTTGCACTTGTACTTGAGTGCCTATACTCACGTCTGAATATATTTGAGGCAAATTAAAATCAATCCAAACGGCATTGTCTTTACCAATTATATTGGTAATTAAAGAATTTGCAGGTAGGTAAGCGCCCACTTGCCAATCGTGAATACCGGCTTTACCGGAAAATGGTGCTCGTACTGTTTTTCTATCAATAGTGGCTTGCAAGCCCTTTGCACGTGCTTCATTAACAGCCAATTGCGCTTTAGCTCTGTCGAGTAATTCTTTAGACGAAGCACGTACTTCGACCAAATCACTGAAACGCTTTACCTCAAGTTTTGCCAATTCAATTTCAGCCTCTATAGCCTCGAGCTGGGCTTGTTCGGTTTCTACGTTGAGCTGAACTAAAACATCGCCTTTATTGACCATACCACCAGAGGGGATGTTAATCGCAGTAATCAGACCTTCGAGTTCGTTGCGTACATCTACAATTTGTTGTGCGCGTACTTCTCCAACAACACTCACTGTGGGCTGCCACGACGACCAGCTTACTTGTGTTGCTTTAACCGTTTCACTGGTTTCAGGAAAAGACTCGCCAAATGCAATAGCGGCTTTGATTTGGGTAAATTTAATAAAGCCTAAACCTGCTATAACAACAAACAATAAGACGATAGTGATTAGCCAGCGGCGTAGCTGAACCATGGATAGCTCCTTGACAAAAGATATTGCATTTGATGTTTGCTAATGTAGTTTTTATCTACTCGTGGCGAAGTTTAGTAGCACGAGTGCTTTTTCGCCTTTAAATTTAATTATGTTTTTGTGTCTGCTATATACAGTTTTTATTTTCCGTAAGATTATTAAATGTTTTTCATTAAGCGCCCAGCAAAATGGATAAAGCAGATAGACTTACGACACTTTGGTCAGTTTAGCAAAGGGTAGCATCAGCCATTTGCTGCCCACATCGTCAAAGTGCACTTGTATCCGACCGTTGTCACCACTAAATTCATAATTAAGCACCGTTCCTTCGCCGTAGGTATTGTGTAATACACGTTCGCCCAAGGTATAGCCGCTATCGGTAAACGCTGCGTGAGAGGCCTGCCCGCTGAAGCGATTGTATACTGGTTGACTCACTTGCGATCGTAGGCGAACTTCTTCGATAAAATCACTAGGGATTTCGCGTACAAAGCGAGATACCGTGTGATATTTATCTTGACCGTATAATCGGCGGGTTTCTGCATAGGTAATAATGAGTTCTTGCATTGCGCGCGTCATTCCTACATAAGCAAGGCGTCGTTCTTCTTCAAGGCGGTCGGGTTCTTCGTTGCTCATATTAGAAGGGAACATGCCTTCTTCCACCCCCGCAAGGACCACTAATGGAAACTCCAAACCTTTGGCGGTATGAATAGTCATTAATTGTACGGCGTCTTGATCGACCTCAGCTTGTGCCTCGCCTGCTTCGAGGCTCGCATGAGCTAAAAATGCTGCTAGCGGCGTCATTTCTTCCGCGTCTTCGGGTGGCTCAAACTGCTTAACCGCGGTAACGAGTTCTTGTAAGTTTTCGATACGAGCTTGCGCTTTGTCGCTCTTTTCACTTTGATACATGGCAAACAAACCAGAGCCTTTAATTACCGCGTCGGTTTGGTCGTGCAGTTCCATCTCAAAAGTGTCTTTACTGAGTTTGTCGATACAATCAAAAAAGCCCTGTAAAGCATTTGCAGCGCGGCCTTTCATACGCTTTTCGTTGAGCATGTTGCGCCCCGATTGCCACATAGATAAATTGCTCTCGCGGGCATATTCTCTGATAGTAGCGAGTGTTTTATCACCTAAACCACGGGCAGGTGTGTTAACAACGCGCTCAAAAGCAGCATCGTCAATAGGGTTGCTAATGAGCCTGAGGTAGCTTAACGCGTCTTTAATCTCTTGACGCTCAAAAAAGCGTAAACCGCCATATATGCGATAGGGCAGGCGTTGATGCAGTAGGGCTTCTTCTAGCACCCGAGATTGCGCGTTATTGCGATATAAAATAGCGCATTCAGTTAAGCTGGCACCTTGCTCATGAAAGTCTTTAATTTTGGACACGATAAACCGTGCTTCATCGACTTCATTAAAGCCCGCATACAAAACGATTTTTTTACCTTCCTCGCCCTCAGTCCATAGCTCTTTACCTAAACGCCCGCTGTTGTTGTCGATAACCGCATTGGCCGCACTTAATATATTTGAGGTCGACCGGTAGTTTTGCTCCAAACGAATGGTTTGTGCATTGGGGAAGTCTTTTAAAAAATGGGAAATATTTTTAACATTAGCACCGCGCCAACCATAAATAGATTGGTCGTCGTCGCCGACTATCATCATATTGTTGTCTTTGCAGGCGAGTAATTTAAGCCATGCGTACTGAATGTTGTTGGTATCTTGAAACTCGTCTACCAAAATGGCTCTAAAGCGTTGCTGGTAGTGTTGACGCAAAGACTGATTGTCGCGGATTGTTTCAAAACAGCGTAGCAGTAGCTCAGCAAAATCTACCAAGCCAGAACGCTGGCAAGCATCTTCATAGGCAAGGTATATTTCACGCATTTTCTTTTGGTTAGGGTCGTCAAAGGTTTCAACCTGTGCGGCTCGTAAACCTTCGTCTTTATTAGAGTTGATATACCACTGAACTTGCTTGGGTGGCCAGTGTTTTTCATCAAGGTTGAGTGCTTTTATCAATCGTTTGATTAAACGGTACTGGTCGTCGGAGTCGATGATCGTGAAATTTTGCGGAAGCTTTGCTTCTTCATAATGTAAGCGCAAAAGACGATGCGCTAAACCGTGGAAAGTACCCATCCACATGTTGTAGATAGAGTTACCCATAAGCTTTTCAACTCGTGAGCGCATTTCTTTTGCTGCTTTATTGGTGAAAGTAACTGCTAAAATACTAAAAGGAGACATACGTTCCACGTCAATTAGCCAAGCTAAACGATGCACTAATACCCGAGTTTTACCACTGCCCGCGCCGGCGAGTATCAACATATTTTGATTTGGTGCACCCACCACTTCACGCTGCTTATCGTTTAGCTCATCGAGCAATCGAGATACATCCATCCATACTACCTTTATTCAATATTCAATTCTTGCGCGTAATTCAAACACATCACATCAGCATCTTATAGCCCAAATATAGCAGGGTTTAACAAAAAAAGCTGTCTATTTATACAGCATATTTTCTCGTCGTCCTTGTTTTACATAAAGTAACTTGCTTGCTGTTATGGTCTACACTTATAAGCTAGTGTGTTTTGTTGTTTGAAAAATACAAAATACCGCAATATCCTATGCGTTATTGTAAAGTCATAAGCTTAATAAAAGTGTTAGCACCTTGGAAGATAATGAATGAGCGAAAAATATTTGTGTGGGGATGAGTTTTGGAAAATGCTCAAAGACGAAGCCTTGGATGTGTCTAAAAAGGAACCATTACTCGCTAGCTACTTGCATGCTTGTGTGCTCAACCATCATAATTTCGAAACATCGCTAAGCTTTATTCTTTCCAATAAAATAAGCGACGATGTTATGCCCGCAATTGCCGTGAGTGAAATGTTTGACGAGGCGTTTATGCTTAACCCAGCAATGGTCGATGCCGCTGTATACGACATTCAAGCTGTGGTTTCTCGAGACCCAGCGGTTTCTTCATTTTTGACTGTGCTTATTCATTTCAAAGGATTTCAAGCTTTACAAGTGCACAGGCTCGCTAATTACTTATGGCATAAAGACCGTAGCGAACTAGCATTGTTTATTCAAAGTCGCAATTCAGAGGCATTTTCTGTTGATATTCATCCTGCCGCGCAAATAGGCAGAGGCGTTATGCTCGACCATGCAACAGGAATTGTCATTGGTGAGACCACAGTGGTCGAAGACAACGTATCAATTTTACAAAATGTGACCTTAGGCGGCACGGGTAATGAGTCGGGCGATCGCCATCCAAAAATTAGACAAGGCGTGATGATTGGTTCGGGCGCGAAAATTTTAGGTAATATCGAAATTGGGATGGGCTCAAAAATAGGCGCGGGTAGTGTAGTATTAGACTCTGTACCAGCTTGCGTGACTGTGGTAGGCGTGCCTGCCAAAATCGTCGGTAAACCCAATTGCAGCATGCCATGTGAATCTATGCAGCAAAATGTACTAGCTGACAGCTAGTGGGTTACGCAATATGAATCATGCCATAAACGTAACTCTCGTGGACGCATAGGTTTGGCAAAATAATAACCTTGCAGGTATTTTACACCCATTTCTTCCAGCGCTTGACGCTGTTCTTCAGTTTCAACTCCCTCAACCGTTACCGCGTAGTCAAGTTCATTGGCGATATGTTGAGTGGCTTGAATTATGGCTTCCCCACCCGCTGCAAAATTTGATACGAACGCTCTGTCTATTTTAACAATGTCTACTGCAAGGCTTTGCAAAATAGAAAGAGAAGAAAAACCGGTGCCAAAATCGTCCACAGACACATTAACGCCCAATGCTTTCAATTTTTCTACGACATCGATAACTTGATTGATATTAGAAGCAAAAATAGACTCAGTAATCTCTAAAAATAGATGTTGCGGTTTTAAGCCTGATGAGGCAAGTGCTGCATCGACTTGCTGGACAATATCCTTATGCATTATTTGTACGATCGAAACATTGACAGATACACCAAGTGTCGGTCCTAAGTCCCAACTTGCGGCCTGCTCACAAGCCTTATTTAACACCCAATTCCCAATTTCATGTATATAAGCATGATGTTCAGCAATAGGAATAAACTCTGCAGGAGGTATGGTTTTGCCATTTAAATCCCATCTTAATAAGGCTTCAAAATATGCGCAGGCATTAGTAGATGTATCAATAATCGGTTGATAAACCAAATATAGCTCATGCCTTTTTAAAGCTAGACTTAAACCTTCAGCAAGTTGCTGTTCTCTAATTAAAGATTCGCGCATCGATGCAGTAAATACTAAGGCGTTTGATTTGTTTTTTTGCTTCTGTTCATACATGGCCGTATCGGCTAACAAAATCAAGTCGTCGACATTTTGTGAATGTTCGGGAAACATCGAAATGCCAATTGTTGCTCCTACATAGAGCTCATGATGCGTTAACACGATAGCTTCACTCAATGCTTTAATTATATCGTTGGCAAATGTTTTAGCTTGTTCTTCGTTACTATTTTGAACCGCAACTATAAATTCGTCACCGCCCCATCGACAAACAGAGATATTATCATCCGACAAATTGAGTAAACGCTGTGCTGAAAGCTTTAAAACTTTGTCACCAATAACATGACCATGCGCATCATTGATTGCTTTAAAACCGTCCAAATCAATAAAAAGAACTGCAATGTTAGGTTGAGGAACGCGAAAAGATGCACTTTCAATTTGTGCATTTAGGTTTTTCGAAAATGCATTTCGGTTGGACAAGCCTGTTAAGGGGTCTATGTTTGACAACCTAAAAATATCTTGTGTACGTTTTTCTACTTTCTTCTCTAAACTCTGATTGATTTCATTAATTTCTGTATTTTGTGATTCCATTTTGTCGAGCAGTGCGGTTTGTCTGTGAACCAAATCAAGGTTTAGGTTTTTTGTCAAAATAGCATTTTTAGTGAAGGCTGCTGTTTTTTTGCTCGTAATTGCCATCACCAACGAAAAAACAATGCCCAATATTGAAAGCAATTGATGATGCGCTTCGTCTGATAGAGCGCCTCTAACTGAAAGAGGAATAAGCACCAGCCCAGCGTAGGTCATCACCAGCACCCTGTCTGCAGCCAATACAGAAGACGCACCGCCTGCCAGTGAGGCCATAATAACGACCGTCGTGGCAAACTCAATTAAAGACATAGATTCGAAGAAATAGACGGTATAAATGCCCCATGCGATGCCTGTCAAATAGGCACCTACTCGAAAGCGGATTAACATTTTTTGAGGATCAATGGTGTTTTGTTGCTTGTGCTGGTGCCAATTAAAAAAATCAAAAAAGCGCAATACAAAAATGGTCAACATACTAAAAAACCAAACTCTTTTTTCAAAAAGTTGAGGGTTTCCCAAAAAACCAAAAGCCAACGTAGCCGCTGCTGCAACGTTGACAATAAGTCCGGTAACTAAATTTTCGTAGAGAAGACTTACGGAGTCGGATTTAGAGCGTTCTTCGATATTGCTAGTGAGGTCGGTAATACTGTTTTCCTTTGCATCGACAGACGACAAATTTATGATTTGTCGCCTCTGTTTCTAATACAGATTATCGGCTTTTTTCGCTTAAACTTAACGCCGTATATTAACGCAAAAGTAAGTTTATTTGCTCCCTAATTTACAGACTATTCTTTATTAAGCACAGCATCAATATCGTTCGCAGTATTGCGTACTAATAGTTGTCTGTTTTCGTCTCCCCACGCTTTATTCACAATTTTCCCGCGTTTTACGGCTTCTCGAGCGTTGATTTGCTCAGCCCATCGTTTTACATTGGAATAACTCGCTACCTCTAAAAACTCAGCAGCGTCATACAACTTGCCTAATACCAACACACCATACCACGGCCAAATTGCCATATCTGCGATTGTATACTCAGCACCTGCAATAAATTCGTTTTTCGCCAACTGTTTATCAAGCACGTCGAGCTGACGCTTTACTTCCATGGCGTACCGATTAATTGGGTATTCGTATTTTTCAGGTGCATAGGCATAAAAATGCCCAAATCCGCCGCCTAAAAACGGTGCGCTTCCCATTTGCCACATTAACCAAGACATCACTTCTGCACGTGCAGCGGGTTCTTCAGGTAAAAAGTGTCCATATTTTTCAGCCAAATAGACAAGAATTGCACCTGATTCGAATATTCTTACAGGCTCGGCGCCAGAGCGGTCCAATAACGCAGGAATTTTGGAGTTAGGATTAATCGCTACAAAGTCGCTGCCAAACTGGTCGCCTTCTTGTATGTTGACGGTGTATGCGTCGTATTCAGCGTCTTTTACGCCTTGAGCCAACAGCTCTTCAAGCATAATAGTGACTTTTACACCATTAGGTGTCGCTAAAGAATGCAGTTGTAAAGGGTGTTCGCCAATGGGTAATTCTTTGTCGTGAGTGCTGCCCGATACAGGGCGGTTAATATTCGCAAATTTGCCGCCGCTTGCTTGGTCCCATGTCCATACTTTAGGAGGGGTGTACGTCGTGTCTGTCATTTTTTATGCCGTCTTTTTGAATTTATCGTACTAGCAATATGGGCGCTTTTTAATCAAAACAAAGCAACTTAGCATTATTTTTCTCTAGCGATTCAAGTTTGGGTATACAAAACTTGTATTTATACGTAGTGTAAGTTTTTCGATAAGCGTGCGTGGTTATTGATCAAAAGCCCCGTCGCAAGCCCGTTAAGCCCCGAAGAAATTGCTCAACGTAAACTGACAGAAATGCTTAAAAATATGTAAATCAAAGGCTAATAATCTGACCCTTTGATCACATTTTTGAGTAATTCTATACAAGCTCTTATAGAATGACAGCAAACCTGTCACCACATATCACTCTTGGGGATAATAATGAAAACAATCCTATATTTAATGGTTTTTGCAACAATCGCTATATCAAGCTTGAGTATTTCGACCTATTCTCCCGCGCTAGCAGCAAAAGAACAACTAAAAGCACCATCGGCAGCAGCGGTATTAAGCCAACGCGACAGAATTGCGCCTGAAAATCGTATGATGAACGAACGTTTGGAAAAATTGCTGCCACAATTAATGGCTGAAACTAACATTGATTTGTGGTTAGTGATGGCGAGAGAATACGCCGAAGACCCCGTGTTTTTCTCGTTGGTACCGCAACCTGTTTTTGCTGCCCGTCGCACTACAATGCTCGCGTATCATTTAAAAGATGACGGCACGGTTGATGCGCTGTCAGTCAATACCTACCCTTTTGGTGACCCTTATCGCTCAGTATGGTCTGGCGGCGATTTAGATGAACAATGGCAAGCCCTCGGGAGTTTAATTGGTGAATTAAACCCTGAGCGTATTGGCATTAATACATCACGCGACTGGCCTGTTGCCGATGGCTTAACGAAAGGCTTACACAATCGTTTGCTTGAGGTTTTACCAAACGGTTTTGAAGAAAAGTTAGTTTCAGCGCAAGATTTAGTTGTGCGTTGGGTTGAGACCCGAAGCGAGCTCGAACGCGCGGTTTACCCGCACGTATTTCAGCTTGCACGGTCGGTAATTGCTGAGGCTTTCTCTTCAAAAGTAATTACGCCAGGTGTGACAAGTACCGACGATGTCGCATGGTTTTTACGCCAGCGCTTTGATGAACTCAATTTGCCCGTGTGGTTTATGCCCTATGTAAATTTTCAACGTGAAGGAATTGAATGCACTAAAGACAATCCGTTTTGCGCCTCCAGCGGCATCATACTTCCGGGCGACGTTCTACATACTGATGTAGGGATTTGTTACTTAAGGCTTTGCACCGATACGCAAGAAATGGCATATGTATTGAAACCAGGTGAGTCGGGTGTGCCTGAAGATTTGCAAAACGCCTTAGCAGTTGGCAATCAATGGCAAGATCATCTTACAAGTTCTTTTAAAACTGGACTTACGGGTAATCAAATTTTAGCTGCAACCCAGCGCAAAGATGATGCAGCAAATGTAGATGGCAGCACATATACGCATCCAATTGGCTTTTTTGGGCACGCTCCTGGTCCAACTATAGGCATGTGGGATAATCAAGGCGAGACTCCAGTGCGCGGTGATTGGCCATTACATGCAAACACCGCTTACGCTATAGAGGGTAATATTAGGTATGAATTGCCATTATGGAGTGGTCAAGGTGTGCGCATAAAACTTGAGCAAGGCGCTATATTTGACGGTGAAAGGGTGATTTATTTGGCAGGGCGTCAAACCCAATGGCATGTGATTGGTGTCGATACGGCAGCTACTCCAAATCAATAAACAGTATATCCAACATAACTCTGCTCAAACGAGTTGTTTTAGTTGGTGAATATTGTTTAATTGGATATGGGGAAGAACGCCAGCGCTGGGTTCTTTGTTCATAAGCATTGGACGGTTAACGGCTACCCATGCTGCTTGATAACCGGCATAAATTGCGCCTTTTATGTCTTTATCGAGATCATCTCCAACGTGCAACATATGCTCTGGCGCAACTGAAAGCGCTTGAGCGACGAGGTCAAACATCCCTCGATGTGGCTTCATTGGGTACTGTGGGCTAGCCTGAACAATATGTGTAAAACAATCGGCTATACCGATGGCCTCGCAGTCTGCGTTTCCATTGGTGATAGCTGCCAACGGTACCTTTTCTGATAGTGTTTTTAGTGTTGCGATAACATCAGGTGATACTTTAAACGCGCTACGTTGTTTAAAGAAATGGTCAAAACAGTCTTCAGCCGCTTCATCAATCAAGCCTTCTTGCATTTTTGCCTGCCTAAAGCCATTTCGCAATGTTGTTTTACGAAGCTCGCCAATGTCATTGAACAGCTCAGGAGAGGCTTTAAGCACGTCTAATCGAATGGTTTGCCAACGTTCTTTGCTAATCGCTTTTGTTACCGGATACTGCTTAAGAATATATTCTCTTAAACTTGCCTCAGCCGCGTAAATGTAAGGCATGTTGTTATAAAGCGTATCGTCTAAATCAAAGGTAATCGCGCGTATAGGTTTTAGGGCTTTAAATATAATCACTTGCGCTTAGCCCTTGGGTGAGCACTGTCGTATACTTCACTGAGGTGTTCAAAATTAAGGTGTGTATACACTTGTGTGGTTGATAAATTAGCATGCCCGAGTAACTCTTGTACGCCGCGCAAGTCATTGCTCGACTCAAGTACATGAGTGGCAAACGAATGGCGCAATGTATGCGGGCTAATTTGCTGATATAAGGTTTGATTTTTTGCCCATTTTTCAAGCCTATTTGCGACTTGGCGATTGCTCAAACGGGTTTTACGAACTGATAAAAATAAAGCGGGCTCATGTTCAATATCAACAATCGTTTCACGTATTTGGCGGTATTTTTCTATAGATTCCCAAGCCTGCTTGCCTATTGGTAATACTCGCTCTTTGTTACCTTTACCTCTTACTTTTAGGTGTTTGTCGGCGAGTACGTCAACAACATTAAGCCCAGTAAGCTCAGACAATCGAATGCCGCAGCCATAAAGTAACTCCAACATGCATTTATCGCGCAGGCCTAAAAAGTCGTCATCGTCAAAGTTTAACAAGCTCGACACTTCATCCACGTTTAAGTGCTTGGGTAAAGGTTTGTTTTGTTTCACTGAATGAATAGCATCGATGGGGTTGTGAGCTAAGACCTTCTTTTTAACCAAGTATCGGCAAAAGGTTCTAAACACGCTCAAACGCAAGTTAATGCTGCGCGCTGATAAGCCTTCTTTGTTGGCAAAGGCTAACACCCGTTTGGCAATATCAACGGTAAGGGAAGACCACTCCTCAATACCCAAGTTGTCTGAGATGCGTGTTAACTGACGTTCGTAATTGGCAACGGTATGCGCAGACAACTGTCGCTCGACTCTGCACTCATCCACAAAATGCACTATCCACTTTTGTAGTGCGGGTTTTGCTTCTTGGGTGGGATTAAGCGACATTATTGGCTCATTTAATTTATTTCATCAATAGTCTAGAGTATTTTCGCAATATGATAATCCAGACTCTTTCTTAAAAAATCTATCAGCATTAAGTCCATTTCAGGCGTGAAGTGCAGGGGGTCTTTGCTTGAAACCGCTAACAACCCAAATGGCTTATTACCGCCTAATTTTATGATTGCTACCGACTCTGCTTGTACACCAGGAAATAAAGCCTCGCGCTCTAGCTTGCCTAAACGCCCCAAATAAAAGTCTTTTTGCGCCAGCTTTTTATCAAAAATAGAGTGCTGTTGAATTTCAGATAATACAATGTTCGATGGGTTAGTGTTTTCGTTAAGTAAGACGAGTTGCACAGCCTGGGCGCCAAGCTCACTCACAAAGCGGGAGGCGAGCAACTCGACTAATTCTTGCATGCTACTTGTTTGTGCAATATCAATATTAAGTTGCGCATAGGTCTTGTAAATATGTTCATTGTTGCGCGCATTTGTCACTAATGATTCTAATTGTGACTTTAACTGTTTAATTTTTTCTCTATATTGCTCGCTTTGTATTTGCGTCAGCGATACCACACCGCTTTCGCCCAAAACGACTTGGATATCAAGGAGTAAATCGCTTTGCTCAATCAAAAAGGCTGGATTCTGGCGCAAATATTCAGCGACATCATCGGCTTCTAGCGGCACGTTTTCGAATTCGTTTTGATTCAGAGGGCTATCCAACTTTGGCCACCTTTGCTTGTTTGCTCATATATAAAATTGTCCATCGTAAACGTGTTCGGCCGGGCCGGTCATTTTTAGCATAGCGTCGCCGCCTTGCCAGCGAATTTTTAAGTCGCCGCCAGGTAAACTCACTTTAACGTCTTGACTTAATTTACCTTGTATTTGGCCTATTGCGACCGCAGCACATGCGCCACTGCCGCAGGCGAGTGTTTCTCCTACACCGCGCTCAAAAACACGCAGTTTAACCTCGTGCGCGTTAATTATTTGCATAAAGCCCACATTTACGCCTTCACTAAACCGTTCATGGTTACCTAGAATAGGACCAACAGTTTCAATATCAAAATTGTCAACGTCGTCAACTTCAATCACGCAATGCGGGTTGCCCATCGACACCACACCACAAAAATAAGTCTGCTCTTGCTCTCTTATAATATAGGTATTTTCTTGCTTGTTTGCTTTAAAAGGCACTTGTTCGGGCTCAAATATAGGTTTACCCATGTTGACCGTGACTAAACCGTCTTTTTCAAGATATAAAACCATGCGGCCCGACTTAGTACTGACGCTAATCTTATTGCGATTGATTAGGCCTTTGTTGCGCACAAACCGAGCAAAACAACGTGCGCCATTGCCGCATTGTGAAACTTCAGACCCATCAGAGTTAAAAATACGATAGTGAAAGTCTTGTTCGGGGTCGTAAGGCGGCTCTATCAAGAGCATTTGATCAAAGCCAATACCAAAGTTTCGGTCGGCTAGGGCAATAATCTTGTCTTTTGAAAAGTAGACGTTTTGAGTGATGTTGTCGATCACCACAAAGTCGTTGCCTAAACCATGCATTTTAGAAAAACTGATTAAGCTTTTCTTGGGTTTATGGTGATGATTATTTGTTTGCATGATTTATTTGGCTACCTTTGCAGGTACAGTATATTCGCCCTTCCATAAATCACTGAGCTGTTCGCGCTCGCGCACTACAAAATGTTCATCACCGTCTACCATAATCTCCGCGCACCGGCAGCGACTATTGTAGTTGCTCGACATCACAAAACCATACGCGCCTGCGCTTCTCACAGCTAATACGTCAGAAGGCTTAATAGCCAGCATTCTGTCTTTGCCTAAAAAGTCGCCGGTTTCACAGACTGGGCCTACCACATCATAGAGTTTTGCTTCGCCGCTTGACTTTTCAACAGGTTCGATTTTTTGCCAAGCGCTGTACAAAGCTGGACGCAAAAGGTCGTTCATGGCAGCGTCGACAATTGCGAAGGATTTTTCTTCGCCCTGTTTTAAAAACTCAACTTTGGTTATTAAAATGCCGGCATTCGCTGCAATAGCGCGGCCGGGCTCCAAAATCAGTGTTAAGTTTTCTCGCCCAACCATTTTTTCGGCCATCGCTGCGGCATAGGCATCGGGATGAGGAGGGGCTTCGTCGTTATACGTCACGCCTAAACCACCGCCAACGTCTAGGTGAGAAATATGAATGTCCTTTTTGGCAAGTTCATCAATGAGCAGTAAAAGACGCTCCAGCGCATCAACAAACGGAGATAAGTCGGTAAGTTGAGAGCCAATATGGCAATCCATGCCTTGAATGTCTAGGTGTGAAAGTTGCTTGGCATATTCATAGGCAGCCATGGCATCATCTTTAGCAATACCAAATTTATTTGCTTTTAAACCGGTCGAAATATAAGGATGTGTTTTGGCGTCAACATCGGGGTTAATTCTAAGCGAAATAGGTGCTTTGATATCTATTGATTGCGCAACTTGGTTGATGCGGTCTAACTCAGGGATTGACTCTACATTAAAACACTTAATACCGCTTTTTAGGGCGTATTCTATTTCATTTATCGTTTTAGCAACACCTGAAAATACGACCTTTGACGGGTCGCCGCCCGCCGCGATTACTCGCGCTAATTCACCGCCCGAAACGATATCAAAACCTGAGCCTAAATTTGCCAATACAGACAGCACACCTAGGTTTGAGTTAGCTTTAACCGCGTAACACACTAAATGTTTGTGAGCACTTACTGCATTGTTAAATGCATGCCAGTGACGTTCTAGTGTAGCTTTAGAATAAATATAAGTGGGAGTGCCATATTGAGCGGCAATATCTGACACGGCTACATCTTCCGCGAATAAACGCTCGTTTTTAAAAGTGAAGAAATCCATTATTGACCGTCCTCCAAAACAGATGAGGAGGGTGCTTGTGATGGTTCTTGTTCGGCTGACTGGTTGCTTGTCGGTGCATTTTCAGGTAAATAAAGCGCACCGCGCTGACCACAGCCCCACAACAATAGCAGTAAGGCCGCTACAGTGGCTGCATGTTTTTTATAACGCATAGAAAAGATTCAAAAAACTTAATAATGCCCTAACATTGCACTTTACGGGCCAAAAAAGCAACCTTTTCGCTTAGATATTTGCGCTCATGAGCCTATCTAGTCTCGCTTTCATCGTATTTGGCATCGCTACGTTTTGCCATAATTCATCGCAAATACTTTTTGTGTCATGCCAATCACCTCTTAATAGCCAGTCAACCAAGGGTCGGCAGTCGGTAGGGTAGCCAATTTGTACTTCAGTTTTGCTTTGTAGCCATTCGTCTATTAGGTCACAGTCGAGCACATTGATGACTTCGCACAAGCCGAGCGTTTTAAGCGTGTAGGCGTTCGAGATTTGTTCAAATTGCTTGCTCAAGGGCTTTACCAGTAAAGGTTTACCAATACTGATACATTCGGTAGATAGCTCGTAGCCACAATTGGCAATAACGCCTGCGCATTTTACTAATTCAGATTTAAAACCGTCGTTGGACAATTGTCGCCATTGTATGTTTTCGCTATGTCCGTTTTGCGTAATAGCGGGATGAAAACAAATGAACTGCCAGTCGCTGATAGTTTGCAACTGTTCTTGTATTTGACGCACATCTTCAAAGGGTAGATAAACCAAAATACGGTCTTGCTTATCGTTTAGCGATTCTTGGGCTTTGTCTAAAAGTGCAGAGCTGACAAAGGGAGGTAAAATTGAATTGCCGAAGTGATGCCAATGTGTACCTAAATTATACCGAGTTGGCGCAAAATGCTTTACGAGCTTTTTATCAATCAGCCCTTGGTTTTGAACTGGCACTTTATCATGTAAAAATGCTGCTTGATGACTCACTGAAATAGACGGCACATTCGCCAAGTGAGATGCCCAAGCTGAGATAGGCTCAAAATCGTTTAGGACTAGATCGTATTTACTTAAGTCAAGGTTTCGTATGTCTTTGCGTAGCTGTAGTAGGTTGTTGCGCATGATCGTTTTGATGTGATTAACGCTGCCGTGCGAGCTAACAAAGGTCAGTCCTTTTTCGGTACGCATGTCACCAAACTCTTGCATGTCATAGTATTTTGTTTTTTCTCGCCCGCTAAATAAATAATCCACTTGAATGTCGTCGCGTTCATTGAATATTTTAGCTAGATGGCGAGCACGAGTAATATGGCCGTTGCCAGTGCCTTGTATACCGTAAAGAATTTTCATCCTAAATCAAACTCATCGTATCAATTAGTAATATGCAAAAAAGAGCGACAGCCGTGCCGAGAATGGCTCCCACTATAATATCTAGTGCAAAATGAACTTTTAAAATCATTCTGGACATACCGATAAGCGTGGCCCATGAAAACGCAAAAATCATGCAGCTCGGATAAAAATGCGCACATATTGTTGCCATCAAAAATGCGGCAGCGGTATGCCCTGAGGGAAGGCTAAACTTATCTGCGGGTTGCACTAATGCACAAAACTGCGTGAAAGTGTCGCAGGGTCGTTGGCGTTTAAAGGTATGTTTGAGGGTAATGTACAGGGGGATTTCGATAGCAAAAGCTAACGCAGATGTCATAAAAAAGACTTGTCCTAAAGTGTCGTCTGCCAATAGTGCGAGTCCAATTAGCAAAGCATAGCAGTAGCCATCACCAGATTTCGATATTCGCACAAAAACTTTGGGGATATTTTGGTTAGTTTGCAGCTTTGGATGCACTGCAATCCAGTTAAATACTCTTTCGTCTAATCTGTTCAATTGATTCATTTGAACACCGCTGTAATTTGCGTTTGTCGCAACAATAAAGACTTAGCATTAAAGAAACATGACATAAAGACTACAATATCGTGACATATGACCTTGTGGGCTTTTCACTAAACTCAAATGAAAAGACTTCACATTAAAAGCTCAGCCAAACACGCTTAAGTCTTTTATTGTTTATAAAATATGCTAGTGTTTGCACAATCTTGACCGTTTTAGGGAAATATCCGTGGACTTCAATACTTCTGAAATTTGTGATTTGTATACCGATAGCGTTGATATCGTTGATCCGATATTTACAAATTATGGTGCGCGGTTCTCTTATTGCGGAGAAATAACC
>CAZXTD010000065.1:0-9235 GCA_964643575.1 uncultured Glaciecola sp.
CCAAAACTTGATCAACCTATACCTTAAAGACTGTGCGGACTCACAAAAAGAGCCAAGGGTAGATTGGCAGTGAAGGATAACAAACAATTAAGACAGATTTGTCGGAAAAGCACCGCCAAACCGCTTATTGTAAGTGTTAGCAGTATAAGGAAGTAATATGAGTTGGTTTAGTTCAAAAAAATTATGTTCACATTGCAATGTTAATAAAACGTACCAAAAGTTTGAGGGTGCTATAACCTGTCCTCAATGTGAATCAAAAATTGTTGCCTCTAGAGAGACAATAAGAAGGTGTCCAGTTGATCAAACTGAAATGGTAAAAGAAAATCATAGTGGGATTATTTTAGATCGTTGTAATCATTGCAAAGGTGTTTGGCTAGATTGTGATGAGCTTGAGGCTATGCAGGAACTTGCAAAGAAAGACTCAGATCTTGTAACTGGCATGGTAATCGGCATGGCGATCGGATAAATTCAGCTAATAAGTTGTTATAGGGCAATGAGATGACGTTGGGTGGAATCATATTTGTCGCAATCTGGTTTATTCCTTTGATATTTTCTGTTTACTGTATAGTCAAAGCGAAAAATCAGAAAAATAAAAGTTATCTATACATTGCTGCCGTTGTCTTTCCAATCATCGGCCCACTGATTGCGATATCGATTTTGCATTCGTCGCATAAGCTCTTTTGGCAGAATAGTGCAACTAAAGACAAGATGTGGATGGCAAATTCTAATGTTGATAGTTCAATGAATGGAGACAGTGACTAATGCAGCAAATGCCATATAACAATAAAAGTGAAGACGGATATCTCAGAAGAGCACTGAGCTACCGCTTATTTTGGTGTTAACTGTCAAAATGACTTATGCAAGAATATAGGCCAAATCAAATATCGCCGATGACGAGGCTTTTCAATTTAGTTTGGGTTATTTTACTTGTCTCAATTGCAATATATGCATGGGTAAACGGTTCATTATTGATTCCTGGGAAGGGTGATTCTGCCGGTTTGCTATTTACGGGGTTTAGCCTTTGGTTATTTTTGCTGGCTATTGTATCTGCCGCTATTAATTCAATAATTACTATCGTCGACCACTATGATAAAAGGGACAATGAGCGGCGATATAGATCTTTTTCGCGACTGTTAAATATATTGGGTTTGACACTTGTAATTGCTGCTAGTAGCTATCAGTTTGTGCAAAACCAGAAACCGCCGATTGTAATATACAATGACAGTTAACAAAGAAAATGAAGATGGGTATTTGGGAAAAGTGCCCAGCTACCGCTTATTTTGGTGTTAGGTGCTATGAGGAGATTTATTTGAGCTTTATCGTAAATAATATTCAATGGATTATGCTTGTTTCTGGTGTACTTACCTGCACGATGGTTTATGCGGTTTTTTTACCAGAAATGGCTCTAAAGAACACTTTTGGTGAGTCGCCTTCCCATCCTGTTACTAATTTGGTTGTTCGCAGTTGGGGAGCATTAATTACTCTTATCGGAATAATGCTTATTTATGCTGCTTACGAACCAGATAGCCGCATAATTGCTGCGATAATTGCGGGTGGGAGCAAATTCATTTGGTCCGGTTTATTTGTCCTATATGGCAGACAATATCTTAAAAATGGTGGTCTCATCATTGGACTTGACTTTAGTATAGGTTTAACGCTCTATCTCTACTTAATTGCAAATAGTAATAGCACCTAATAATACAAAATGATAAAGACAGATTTGTCACAAGAGCGGTGCCAAACCGCTTATCAATAGTGCCATAAGCAATAACAAGGCGACAAAAAAATGAAGTGCCCAAGGACTGATTCAACTTTAAAAACAGTGAACGTGGGAAAGGTTTCTGTGTTTGTTAGTGAAAATTGTGGTGGAGTATTTCTGGACAATCAAACACTCAAATTTTTCGAATGCCCCGAAAATGACCGAGGCCGAGCCCTTTCTAAACATCTTAGTCAATTTCACAATGACACGCTTAACCTAATTGAGAGAGTAACCTGTCCGAGGTGCGTCGATACTGTTATGTTAAGGCGCTACTATAGCCCACTTCATGTTGTCGAAATCGATGAATGCCCCGGATGTGGTGGTATTTGGCTAGATACTGGAGAATTGAGCAAGCTCCAATCTTTAATGCTGAACGAAAAGGAGAAAGCTCTTTTGCGCAACAAATTGCTAGAGGAGCACCGGCCGCCTCAAATAGAGGGCCTAACTCATTTAAGGGACAATTGGATTAAAAGGAATGACAAAGTCAATGCTCTCATGGAGCTCGCTTCTTACATCTCAGGAGATTGGTAGTAGTAATACGGTAATCTGAATCTTAAAAGTACTATTTTCCACAGGAACAACCATGCGTAAATTGAAGCTCGCTTTTTTCATTGTGATTGCCGCATTTGGGTTGGCTACAGCAGGCTATTACAGTGATTCTGTTTATACAGTATTAAACGTAGATACAGGAAAAGCGACAGCTGAACATAAAATGCTAGGTGTTACATACCGAACCTTTGGGGGCATGCATAATCCAAGCTTATGCCCAACTTGGGACGCTTCCATAAATACTAATGAAACACGCGTTGTGTCTTATTCATGCTATAAGCACTTTTCTACAAACGCTTGTACAACTAACTTAAAAATCTATCAAGAAACATACAACTTAGGCTGTGGCATAAATGAAACTATGGATAAATAGATAATGCTAGATTTAAATCGCAATAAGTATATTAATGGTTTGTGCGCGATTGTGTTTTTGCTTGCCACAAGCATGTTTGTTGTTGGCTCGGTTAATCAAAGTGGTAAAGATATTTTGTTGGGGCTTGGATTAATGTGCATAACCTACCCAAGTGTGGTTAGCTTATTGAAAAAATTAAAGAAAACTGACCAAGACTCATTCAATAACGATGATGCCCAATCTTACGATCGGCTATCGCTTTTGGGGCTCATTCTTACTATTATTGCGCTGGTATTCTTATAAGTGTTTATTATACTGACGTAAGGAAAGTAGACGCTCAACAAAAGCAGGCACCAGCAACGAAGCCTTGCCTGTGTGATGTTCATCAAACAAGGACTTTCCCTCACTAGGCTCAAGGTTAAGCTCTACGCAATAAGCACCACAATGACGAGCAAGTTGAACAAAGCCAGCAGCAGGGTATACGTTGCCTGATGTACCGATAGACACAAACAGGTCGGCGCTGTTCAAGCTGCATTCTATATCATTCATGTAATACGGCATTTCTCCAAACCACACGATATCGGGCCGCATGTGTTGCGGTATTTCACAACAGTCGCAGCCTGATTGAGCATTTAGGTCGTGCGTAATTTGTCGTGATTTATCGGAAACAACACACTTTTCGGACAATAATGAACCATGCATATGCAAAACACGTTTAACGCCGCCTTTTTCATGTAGGTTGTCGACGTTTTGTGTAATCAAAGTAAAGCCAGTGCCTAAGGCTACTTCCAGTTTTGATAGCGCCATATGTGCTGGGTTGGGCAAGGTTTGTTTATCCATAATTTGCATGCGACGTTGATTATAAAAGTGATATACAAGGTCAGGGTTGGCTTTGAAGCCTTCAGGAGTAGCCAGTTCTTCGATGCTGTGGCTTTGCCACAAGCCGTCTGCGTCCCTAAATGTGCTTATACCGGATTCTGCTGATATACCTGCGCCAGTCAGCACAACAACATTTAGATTTTCTTTATGCGAGAGTTTTTGAGTTATGTGTGCTGCATTGAGCATTATCGCTCCCTAAATTGTTATTTATTTTTATTACGCTTGTGTATACTAAGGCCTGAGGGATAGACAATGAACAACAACGCCCCAGTCTTAAATTATTAATCTTCGTGTTATGGGTTTTTAAGTAAGCCCACAGCATGACACGGTTATATTTCTCAAAGCTTTAAAATACAATAAAAAAGAGAAGCCATCATGAATAAAGTTATTTTAGTTATCCTCGCCATATTTTTACCACCCATTGCAGTGCTAATTAAAAGCGGTGTAGGCAAAGATTTGTTAATTAATATACTCTTATGTTTACTGATTTACGTACCAGGTATTATTCACGCAATTTGGGTTGTGACCAAGTAGTAACCCAAAGAAATCACAAGTCATCTAAATTTGAAATATCACAGTGCATAAGCCTAATTTTCTGAAAATAGTGCTGCAGTCGTGTCGGCCTCCTTTTTTGATATTAGCCCCCATCTGCGTATTTGTTGGCTGGGCTTTGGCATATTCACACACAACAAGTATACCAAGTTTTAGGATATCAACAGTATCTGTGCTGCTGGCGTTTTGCGGTGGCTTACTTGCACACATTAGCGTGAATACTTTCAACGAATATTTTGATTTTAGAAGCGGCTTAGATCAAAACACACACAAAACACCTTTTAGCGGTGGCAGCGGTGCACTAGTGCAGAGTTTGCACGCACAAGACGCCAAGAAAGCGGCTAAGTACGTTTTATTTACTGCAATACTAAGCGCTTTACTCACCTTTTTAATTGGCGTTTATTTTGTCAGTTTGCATGGTACTGAGCTAATCCCATTAGGTTTGTTTGGTTTGCTGATTGTGGTGAGTTATACGCGTTGGTTAAATAAACTTCCTTTTGCTTGTTGGATTTCACCTGGTTTAGGGTTTGGGCCTTTAATGATAGTTGGTACTTATTTTGTGTTGACCGGCACCTATTCAATGACGGTACTTTGGACCTCGCTCATTCCTATGTTGTTGGCTAATAACTTGCTGCTGCTTAACCAGTTTCCAGATGTAGAAGCCGACAAATTAGTGGGGCGCAATCATATTCCTATCGCTTTTGGCTTAGTGTTTAGCGCACGCCTTTATGGTTTTACAGCGCTATGCGCTATGTTTGTGTTAATTGTATTGTGTTATTCGTCGATTATACCGATGGTTAGCTTAGCTGCGCTTGTAATCTTGTTACCTAGCTTATTGGTATATAAAAAGGCGCTAAGCTATTCACGTAGCGTCTCTAACAAGAATGCAAAGCATCAGAGTGAGCCCGCATCGGCAATCCCCTCAAAGGTTGATCAAGAACAATTGCAGGGCTTGTTGCCTTACATGGGAATGAATGTAGCCGTTACCTTGTTAGGCCCAATGCTGCTTGGTTTATGCATTGTGCTAGCATAATTCATAGATACTTCAATAACATTCGACGGCACGTTTACACCTAAGAAAAACTCAAAAAAAAGAGCCTATACCACTTGATAGTTCGACTCTTTTTATTTGCGTGGCGTTTTATTCTTGCTCAAATATTGCTTCGATCGGCTGGTCAAACAATGACGATATTTTAAATGCAAGCGGCAAGCTTGGGTCAAACTTACCTTTTTCGATAGCGTTTATCGTTTGCCTTGAAACCTCTAGCTTCTCTGCTAAATCGGCCTGTGTTAAATCATGCTCTGCGCGCAGTACTTTTAGGCGATTTTTCATTTGTACTTCCTGTTACTTACAAATACAGACACGATAAAGGTAATGCCCATTACAAAGTACATATGCGATATGCGTGGCGTAAAGGTAAATGCCTCACCTGCGTACGATAGCAACTCATAACAAACGCCAAATACCATGAGCACACCAAGTGTGATTGCAGCGCTTTCTAAGAATATTTTACGGCCTAGTTCGTCTAAGCGTTTTAAGTGCTGAACGTTGGCAAAAATCATAAAAACACCTGCAGCAATATTTAGCAGTACCGCAAACAAAGTCAGCGCAAAATTAAACTCCCATATTAATTTGGGCCCAAATGCCAGTAGAGCCGTTGTAAATAACCACAAACCCGTAAAAATCGCGAGTTTACCATTACTCTTATTTACACGTTTTTCGAATGTATCTTGATTTGTGTTTTGCATAAGTCTTCCTATTACCTGATTGAGTGACGACCGGAGTAATACCTTAATTATGTATGCGTGTTTGCTAACCCAATGCTTTTTGATTTATCTAAAAGTCATCAATTTGCGACATAATGTAAAGTGTTATTTACTTTAATGTGATAATTTAAATATGTCAAGTTAGATTGTCATAAAGACAATTTAAATTTACTTTTGGTTAAGTTTTAATGACTTCACTTGCTCAAAAAAGGGCCGATATTTTGTGCTAGTTTTGTGCATTTAAAACGTGCGTCATGCCGATATTTTGCTAAACTCAAATCACTCATCAACTGGCAAATATGTATTTATGACACAAGCTATGTCGGTATTTTGGGCGTTTCTTAAGTTAGGCTGCATCTCATTTGGTGGGCCTATTGCCCATTTAATCTATTTTAGAGCTGAGTTTGTTGAAAGACGAAACTGGTTAACAGAGCATGAATACAGCTTGCTACTCGCTTTGTGTCAAACGCTTCCTGGCCCTGCGAGTAGTCAAGTCGGCTTTGCTATTGGTTTGAATCGAGCCGGTCTGATGGGCGGCATCGCTGCTTTTATTGCTTTCACGATTCCTTCTATTTGCTTGCTGTTAGTATTCGCTCATTTTTTATTTTGGTTTGACACAGCCCTTGGTGTTTCGGCTTTAAAGGGCTTAGCAATTTTAGCGCTAGTGGTGGTGTTGCAAGGTGTTTTAGGTATGGGCAAAACCCTTTGCGGTAACGCCCGTAGCTTCAGTATTGCGTGCCTATCTTTTGTTTGCCTATTGTTGTTCGACTCTATTTATATGCAATTAGGTGTGATTGCTTTGGGCATGATATTGGGATATCTGTTACTAAGAAAAGACGACAATCCTCACCCCAAAGACAATGGTCTTACCAATTTTTCAGATGCTAGCAAACACAATCATAAGGTAAACCGCTCTCGCAGCATAATCGCTATTGCGATTTTAATTGCTGGTTTTGTAGTCTTACCGTTAACTGACAACTCAATAATGCAAGGTGCCAGTGACTTTTATCGCTCAGGTGCCTTAGTATTTGGAGGCGGTCACGTTGTTTTGCCCCTACTTGAAGAAGCGACAGTTGCAAACGGGCTACTTAATCAAGACTTGTTTCTTGCTGGATATGGCGCAACTCAAGCCTTGCCTGGCCCTATGTTTTCTTTTGCTAGCTACTTAGGTTGGTTAATCGAAGGTGACTTAAGCGGTGCTTTGTGGGCTTGTTTACTAATATTTTTGCCAGGTTTTTTACTTATTATTGCTTGTTTGCCTTATTGGCAAGTGCTGTCTCAAAATAAAGTACTTATCCATGTTTTTGCTGGGGCAAATGCGGCTGTTGTTGGTCTGCTTGCTGCCACCTTATATTCTCCTATATTCACGCACGCTATAACCAGCAAGCTCGACGTAGCAATTGCCGCGGTTGCCTTTACATGCCTTACGCGCTTGAAACTACCCGTGTTAGTTGTAGTCGCTTTGTGTATAGGCTTGAGTATGGGGGCAACTTGGTTATGACCCAATTAGAGCCCGGCATCGATGTTATTGCGACCAACGATACGGTTTATTTACGTAAAATTAGGACCAGTGATGCCGCTTTTATTCAAACGCTGACCAATGAAAAAGGCTGGCTAGAACAAATCGGCGATAAACAAGTATATTCATTAAGCGATGCCATTAAGTTTATCAAAGAAGGCCCGCAAAAAACCTACCAGCGATTTGGTTTTGGTTTGTATTTAATAGTTTGTTGTCAACGGCATATTCCCTTAGGCGTTTGCGGGTTGTTAAAACGTTCATACTTAAATGCACCTGACTTAGGTTACGCCATAAGTGAAGAGTATTATCGGCGTGGCTACGCGCTAATGAGCTGCAAATTAGTATTAGCAACTATGAAGAAGCTCAGCAACACAAAAATTCTTTACGCCAGCACAACAAAGACAAACTATGCTAGTCAGAAGTTATTAATGAAATTAGGCTTCAATCAAGAAGGTGCTTTGCTTAGTCAAGACAGTGTCGAAAATTTATTGCTGTTCAAGCGGGCTATCGATTGACTTGCTAGTTAATTACCTAGGTTGCTTATCTAAGTTATTAGCTTCGCTTAAGAAATGTAAAAAAAGATCAATTTCTTGTTTCTTAAATATCCTCGTATATTTCGATTATTCTCGCAAGTTTATCAATATTTTTAATTTTACTTTTTGCTCATACACTATCCGCTGAAAATAGTAATGCGATCAAAGGTGCCATTTTTGTTTTCTTAATAAAACTGCAATAAAAAGCCTTAAAACGGCATGTGTTCTTTTAAGCTAAAACGGGTCGCAATAAGTAAAACTAAATTATTAAATGATAAAGGATGAGTAAAAGTGATAACCAACAATAAGTACAAGCCAGCAAAGGCCCGCTTAAGTTTATTAGCGATGCTAACACTTGGCCTAACGCTAAGCGGGGCAAATGCCATCGCCAGCGACAAAAGACTCGATGTGAACTTTAGCCAGCAGGCACAAACCAGCTTACCCACCCAAGTTGTATTTGTAGAGGATGTTAGCGCGTTGACAGGCACCGCAGCGACACTCGATAAAAATAGTAATGGTCAGCTGTCGAGGCTACTGACTCTTAATGACTTTGAAGCTAAAAAAGGCAGTGCGCTTAAGTTACAGCTCGTTGGCGGGGCAGATACTGTTTTGGTAGTGGGTACTGCTGATGAAGATGGTTTAGATGCCCCTGAACTGCAGAATATTGGTGGTGTTATTGCCGCGCACTTGTCGTCAACCACAAGCGATGTTAATGCCAGTATTAGCATTGATAATATCTCAACTGATGTTGCCACACCAAGCGCTCACATTGCATATGGGTATGACCTTCGTCATTATAGCTTTGACAAATACCAAGCGAAAAAAGACGACGGTGAGTCACGTCTTACCTTTGTGACGTCACAAGCAAAAGAGGCTGAACAAAAATATACCGACGACCTAGCTCATTTGGCTCACGGTACGCATATGGCTAGAGACTTTGCTACTGAACCTGGCAATCGATTATACCCACAAGTATTTGCTGATACCGTTGTTGAAAAGTTTAAAGGCTTAGACAATGTGACCGTGCGCGTGCTTGATGTTCCTGCAATGGAAAAATTCAACATGGGTGCGCTTTTGGGAGTTGGTAAAGGTTCGATTAACGACCCTCGTCTAATCGTTGTCGAATATATGGGCGGCAAGAAAGGCGATGCGCCAATCGCTTTAGCGGGCAAGGGAATCACCTTTGATACCGGTGGTATTAGCATTAAAGGCAACGACGGTATGTGGGCAATGAAGTCAGACTTGTCGGGCGCTGCTGCGGTGGCGGGTGTTATGTACGCCCTTGCTCAACGTGGTGAAAAAGCAAACGTGGTTGGATTTATGGC
>CAZXTD010000065.1:9245-20893 GCA_964643575.1 uncultured Glaciecola sp.
GGTGATGTACTATCGACCATGCAAGGCACAACCATCGAAATAATGAGTACCGACGCCGAGGGGCGTTTGGTGTTATCTGATGCCGTTTACTACGCACAGCAAGAATACAAGCCAAAACTTTTGCTTAATATCGCTACTTTGACGGGCTCTGCGGCCAGAGCCTTGAGTGATGAGTATGCGGCGCTTATTACCCGCAACTTTGACTTTTCGTCAGAAGTGATGTCGATTGGCGAGCGTTCGGGCGAGCATGTATGGCCTTTGCCGCTTCATCCCAACCACTTCGATCAAATAAAATCGCCAATTGCGGATATTAAAAACTCAGGCGCAGGCAGCCCAGGTGCAAGTATTGGTGCGGCGGTTATCGGTACCTTCGTTGACGAAGACCTTCCTTGGATTCACCTAGATATCGCGGGCGTTGATTGGTTAAGTAGTGATATTGATGTTGCGCCTAAAGGAAGCCAAGGGTGGGGCGTACGTTTTATGGATCAACTAGTGAGAGACCACGCCGACAAATAGCGAACTAATAAGCAAACGCGTCGATTATCGCATAGCCTATTAGGGTGGCGGGCACGGATATTACCGTGCTCATTGCGATAATTTGCGCTGCAAGTTCGTGGTTACCACCTATTTTGCGTACCATCACATAACTTGCCGCTGCGGTTGGGCTCATCGCCATTAAAAAAACAACCATCAGCGGCATACCTTCTATATTAAATACTACCGCTAAGCCCACAACTACAATCGGATAGAGTGCGCATTTCACAATAATACTTAAACCTCCTGCTGAGGTGTTTTGGCGCATAGTAGAGAAGCGCAAAGCCGCCCCCGTGCACAACAAAGCGAGCGGTAAGGTAAGCTGAGCAAAATATTCCACGCTGTTAATCACAATATTGGGCAGGGAGACTTGCCAGTAAGACACAACAATACCTAACAAAATTGAAATAATAATTGGATTAGTGGCAATATCTTTGACGATTTTGGCCCATGACGTTTGCTTATTTTGAAAAATGTTTAATACGCCTACCGACAGCAGATTATACAAGATGGTTAAGCCGCCCAAATATACCGAACCATAAGCAAGCCCCTCTGGCCCATATGCGTTGGCGCAATAGGCCAAGCCGATAATCCCCATGTTGGACCTAAACGCGCCTTGAATTACAACCCCTCGGTCGTTGCGTTGTTTAATCAAAAACGGGGCAAGGAGCAACAAAAGTACAAATACGATGAGCGTGCCTGCAATGCCAATGGAGATGACTTTGACATCGCTTAGTTGGGCAATTGAGCTGGTGCTAATGGTTGAGAATAATAGCGCAGGTAATGCAAAATTAAATACGAGCCGAGAGGCTTTTTCAACAAAGTTGTCGTCGACTGCCCCCGATTTGTACAAACCATAGCCAAAAGCAATCATCAGGATTACCGGCCCAATAACGGAAACCGCAAAACTCAAAAAATCTACATTACCTTGCACGTAAACCTGACCGACAAAACCAAAAGTGCCAGCATGGTAGTGGATCTGTGGGGTGAGTACAACTCAGCGCAAATCTATCGCTTTTAAAATACTGCCAAAAGCGCGTGAGCCATGCTTTTGAATTTGTTTGTCGAAATATAAAGTACCTAAAATAGGAATGTTGATATGCCCCTTGCTCACCCATTGTGCATGGGTTTGCTCGCCTTGTTCGGTTAGTGTAATTTCGCCAAGCTCATGTTGGTAGGGCAAAGGTTTTGAGTATGTTATGAGGTAGCCAAGCGTGTAAGGAGGCTCGTATTTGACGATTTTTTCGTGCAGGGTAGCGCCAGCCGCAACAATTTCACGCACTGCACCTAAACCATTTGTATCGTTTGCCCCTTGGGTTACTAAACGAGATTTGTCGATACCTTTAAAGGTTTGATAATTTGCATGGTCGCTTAAAGCAGCAAACACCTCTGCTATGGGTTTGTTGATAGTGCGTTGAACATTGATTGAGAACATGAGTTTTCGCTATTAGATTTGTTTGTGAATTGGTGCGAGCCAAGTATATAGCTTGGCTCATTGACTTTGTTTATGATTATGAGCGTATCGTGATTAACGCATTATTATGAACGTATCTCTATGAACGTAATTCGCGGCGCAAAATTTTGCCAACGGTAGACTTAGGCAACTCATCGATAATATTAAATTCTTTTGGCACTTTATAAGCTGTAAGTACTTCACTGCAATGGGCTTTTAGCTCATCCGCTGATACCGCTCCGCTTACAGTAATGTAGGCAGCTACACGCTCTTGGGTTTTGTCGTCTGGTTTGCCTATTACAGCTGCTTCTATCACTTTTGGGTGTTTACACAAGACATCTTCAACCTCATTGGGGTAGACATTAAAACCCGAAACAATAATCAGATCTTTTAGACGGTCAACTATTTTTATGCAGCCATCGGGTAAACGTATACCCACATCACCTGTTTTAAAGTAGCCGTCGGTGGTCATGACTTTTGCTGTTTCATCACTGCGTTGCCAATAACCGTTCATAACTTGCGGGCCTTTTACGGCAATTTGGCCTTCTTGGCCGTCAGCTACAGCGCAGTCATTGTTATCAAGCAGTTTGATGTCAGTTTGGTCGAGCGCACGGCCTACTGTGCCAATATGTTCATTGCCGGGGTCATTAAATGCAACCACGGGCGATGTTTCAGACAACCCGTAGCCTTCTGTCACTGCACAGCCGGTTGTTGCTTTCCATAAATCGGCAGCGGATCCTGTGAGTGCAGTGCCGCCTGACATCGTTAAACGAAGCTGCGAAAAGTCTAAAGCTCTAAACGCTTCTTGTTGGCACAAACCAACAAATAAGGTGTTTAAACCCGCAAGCGCGGTAAATTTATGTGGAGTAATAGCCGAGACGAAGGCATTCATATCTCGCGGGTTGGGAATTAATACTGCCATGGCGCCTTTCGCAAAAAAGGTCATCATGCACACCGTAAACGCATAAATATGATAGAGCGGAAGTGGACATACAACAATTTCTTCGCCTTCCACAAAGGTTTTACCAAGTCGATTTAATGTTTGAATACTGTTTGCCAGTACATTCAGGTGACTAAGTTCAGCACCTTTTGATACACCTGTTGTACCACCCGTGTATTGCAATATAGCGGGGTCTGTTAAGGCAATAGTTGGGCGTTTGGGTAAGCTCAAATCGCTAATACTGGCAAAAATTTTCCCATAGCATGTGTAAGGAGCATCTTCGATAGGTTTGTTGTCGAGTAGCTGAGCTGCGCCGGTAATAATAACTTCTTCTATCGGGACGGCTTGTTTTATTTGTTCATACTTGGGCAATAGGTCACTTAAAATGACTAATGCCTTGGCACCTGAGTCAGTAAACTGATGCTGCATTTCTGCAGGGGTGTAAAGTGGATTAGTGTTAACAACAACAAACCCAGCCCTTAACGCACCATAAACCGCAATAGGGTGCTGGATAAGGTTAGGTAGCTGTATGGCGATTCTGTCGCCTGGTTTAAGTGAGGTTTGGGTCAATAAATATTTAGCAAACTTTGCAGATAAAGCGTCTACTTCAGCAAAGCTTAACGTTTGGCCGAGCGCATTGTAGGCAGGTCGATTAGCGTATTTTTTAAACGTTGCCTCTATGTAGTCTGCTAAGCTGTGCACGTTGTCGGGTACTAGAGTGTTTGTTGATTGATTTGATTGCTCTGCCATGGCCATGAATTCCTCTGAATATAGAAATAGTATCTGCTATGTGTATTTAACACTATTTTTACAAAATGAGATCATCATGAACAGATAAGTCGAGTGATGGTTGTCAATTCGTTTTGTGAATAATCAATTTGGATAATTAGTTTGAATAAGCTGCTTTTTTGGTAAGCCAAGATAAGCAAAGATTACACCGCCAAGCACACCGGCTAGTATTTGCAAAGCCATGCCAGTAAATGAGCGAGCGCCTGCAAGTAGGGTGATATTTAAAATAGGCTGCATTAGTAATAAAATCGCTAAAATGGCGACCCCGCCCGCAAGCGGATACAAATAACGACGAGCTTTGGTTTTGGGGTCTTTTTTGTTAAGCATGACAACAATAAGTTTTGCGATCACAAAGGCAATAGCTAGGCCAAGTAGCACTACAATGCCATACTTTGGAAGTAAACCCAGAATGTCTTGTCCCATCATGTAAAAGCGGTCAGCAATAGGAATGCTAATATCAATGGCGTTAAGTTCAGCGAGCACCATTTGTGTATGCATCAAAATGGCGGCAAGCGCCGCTATAAACGCCGCAACTATAAAGTGAGTAAAACGGACTGCGTATTTTGTTATTTTCATCGTAGTACCTCAAAGTAGTGCCTAGCGTAGCGTCAGCGATATTATGCAAACGATCACTTAATGGTTTTTGTACGTAAGCAAGCTATTAATTGTTCGTTTGGGTTTTACATTTCAGGTCGCTAACTATGAAAAATACTATCGTTGTTTTAAGTCTATTGGTATCTCTTTTGGGTTTGTTATTTGGTGTGAACGTAAACGCTAACAATTTGAATATTGTGCCTATTGCAGAGAATCTTCCGAAGTCTTGGGCTATTGCCGTGTCTCCTCATAATCGCCTTTTTATGACTGAACGTAGCGGTGTTTTGCATGAGTACGCCATTGATGAAAGCAATAACCAAGCTGCACTTAATTTAGTGTATTCCTACGAGCTTAATTTAGAAGACCTTTACAACGAGGGGCAAGGTGGGCTCATGGCTATCGCTTTTAAGCCGAGCAAGTCACCTTCACCTAAGGCGAAGCACGAAAATAACTGGGTGTATCTATCGTACTCATTTGGCAATGATGATGCCAACGGGCTTAAGGTTATTAGAGTAAAACTAAAAGACGGTAAAGTTACCAACAACGAGCTTTTATTTACCCAAAAAAATTTACGTGACACGCCAGCGCATTATGGTGCTCGTATTGCGTTTACCCAAACGGGTGAGCTATTAGTTGCGACCGGTGACGGCTTTGATTATCGGGAAAAGGCACAAGTCAAAGACTCACAGTTAGGAAAAATCTTAAAAGTAAATGATAGCGGGCAGGTGAGTAATTACAGCTTGGGCCACCGTAATCCTCAAGCGCTTATTGTGCTTAATGATGGACAAGTTATTTCTCATGAACACGGGCCTGAAGGTGGTGACGAGATAAACCTTATAAAAGAAGGTAAAAACTACGGATGGCCAGTTATCACCCAAGGCAGAGATTACATTGGCGGATTAATCTCCCCGTTTAAAGAATATGAAGGGATGCAACAGCCTGATTATAATTGGACACCTTCTATTGCGCCTTCGGGCATGGTGTATTATGAAAATGCGCGCTTCTCTGCACTGAGCGGTCGACTACTTATTACATCGCTCAAGTATCAGCAAATGCATGCTTTGCGTTTGAATGACTCAGCCATAAGCGACGAAATTGTCTACTTTCCAAAAAGCGGCCATCGTATGCGAGACATCACGCAAACACCTTCAGGTAGAGTTTTTATTTTGTCGGACGGTAAGGGGGAAGCAAATACCACGGCTATTCTGGAGATAAACTAAGTATTTACTAAGGTGCTTGATGATACTTCCGATAACATGACACAAGTAAACCCACGACTTTAGTATTACCCTGCGTTATTCGATTTAAATTTAAATTATTTTGGTGAATAATGGGTATTATCACTTAATTGCTTGTAAGCATTCATTTTTAGGGCAGTAATGTTATACTTTGCGCCCACGATTTCTCACTGCTAGGCATTTTAAGACAGTCAAATTGCCTTAGCTCACACAAGAGGACCATAAGGTGTTAGAAAATTATCGTAAGCACGTAGACGAGCGTGCAGCAGAAGGTATCCCGCCAAAGCCACTTAACCCAGAGCAAGTTGCCGGATTAATTGAGTTGTTGAAAAACCCACCTGCCGGTGAAGAAGAATTCTTGGTAGAGCTATTAGCTGAGCGCGTGCCGCCAGGCGTAGACGAAGCAGCTTATGTGAAAGCCGGTTTTTTAAGTGCAATTGCTAAAGGCGAAGAAACTTGTGGTCTTATTAGCGCTGAAGCTGCCGTCCAGTTATTAGGTAATATGCACGGTGGCTATAACATCACCACATTGGTTGAGTTACTCGATAACGACGACCTAGCTGAACTTGCCGTTGAAGAACTTAAGCATACATTGCTTATGTTCGATGCTTTCCACGATGTGGAAGAGAAGCACAAAGCGGGCAATAAATACGCGACAGAAATTATGCAGTCGTGGGCCGACGCCGAGTGGTTTACTTCGCGTAGCGATTTGCCCGAAAAAATCACATGTTCAGTGTTCAAAGTGACCGGTGAAACCAATACCGACGACTTGTCACCTGCACCTGATGCATGGTCACGTCCAGATATCCCTTTGCATGCTCGTGCAATGTACAAAATGACGCGCGATGGCCTAACTCCAGAAAAACACGGTGAAGTAGGTCCTTTAGCACAAATTGATGAAATGAAAGAAAAAGGTCACCCTGTTGCATTTGTTGGTGACGTTGTGGGTACGGGCTCTTCACGTAAATCTGCGACTAACTCTGTGTTGTGGTTCTTTGGTGAAGACTTACCTGGCGTACCAAACAAGCGTGGCGGCGGTATTTGTATTGGTTCTAAGGTAGCGCCTATCTTTTATAACACCATGGAAGACGCTGGCGCATTGGTGTTTGAAGCCGACGTAGAAAAAATGAACATGGGCGATGTTATCGACATTTATCCCCTCGACGGCGTCATCAAAAACGCTGACAGCGGTGAAGTACTAGCCGAGTACAGCTACAAGTCTAAAGTATTGTTAGACGAAGTACGTGCTGGTGGCCGTATTAACCTAATTATTGGCCGCGGTTTAACTGCACGGGCTCGTGAGTCTCTAGGGCTTGAAGTATCAGATATTTTCCGTTTGCCAGAAGTACCCGCAGAAGTTAAATCAGGTTATACCTTAGCTCAAAAAATGGGGGGAAAAGCATGGGGCGTTGAAGGTATTCGTCCAGGCACTTACTGTGAACCAAAAATGACGACGGTAGGCTCGCAAGATACTACAGGCCCAATGACTCGTGACGAGCTTAAAGACTTGGCATGTTTGGGTTTCTCTGCAGACTTAACCATGCAGTCGTTTTGTCACACTGCGGCTTATCCTAAGCCTGTCGATATCGACACGCAGCACACTTTGCCAGATTTCATCATGAACCGTGGCGGTGTGTCTTTGCGTCCAGGTGATGGCATTATTCACTCTTGGTTAAACCGTATGTTATTGCCTGATACCGTGGGTACTGGCGGTGATTCACATACACGTTTCCCAATGGGGATTTCGTTCCCTGCTGGGTCGGGTTTGGTGGCTTTTGCTGCTGCAACCGGTGTTATGCCGCTTGATATGCCTGAGTCGGTACTTGTGCGCTTTAAAGGTAAGATGAAGCCGGGTATTACACTTCGTGACTTGGTACATGCCATTCCTTTATACGGTATTAAGCAAGGCTTATTAACCGTAGCCAAAAAAGGCAAAATTAATGCATTCTCTGGTCGAATTCTTGAGATTGAAGGATTAGAAGACCTCACGGTTGAGCAAGCATTTGAATTGTCTGATGCATCTGCAGAAAGGTCTGCAGCGGGTTGTACAATTAAGATGTCTGAAGAGTCTATTGCTGAGTATCTTCGTTCGAACATTACCATGCTACGCTGGATGATTAACGAAGGTTACGGCGACCCACGCACACTTGAGCGCCGCGCTCAGAAAATGCAAGATTGGCTAGACAATCCATCTTTGATGGAAGCCGACAAAGACGCAGAATACGCAGAAGTTATCGAAATTGATTTAAACGACATTGATGAGCCTATTTTATGCTGCCCTAACGACCCTGACGATGCCAAAACATTGTCTGATGTTGCTGGTGAAAGCGTAGATGAAGTCTTTATTGGTTCGTGCATGTTGAACATTGGTCACTTTAGAGCGGCAGGTAAACTTCTAGAGCAATATAATGGCGTGCTGCCAACTCGCTTGTGGGTATCACCACCCACCAAGATGGATAAAGCGGTACTTATGGAAGAGGGCTATTACAATATTTATGGTAAAGCCGGTGTACGTACCGAAATGCCAGGGTGTTCGTTGTGTATGGGTAACCAAGCACGCGTTTTAGCCGGTGCTACAGTACTTTCGACCTCTACTCGTAACTTCCCGAACCGCTTAGGCGACGGTGCAGACGTATATTTATGTTCTGCTGAAATTGCGGCAGTAGGTTCTATATTAGGCAAAATTCCTAATAAAGAAGAGTACATGGAATACGCTGACAAAATTGATTCAATGAGTTCTGAAATTTATCGTTATATGAACTTTGATCAGATGGATTCATTTAAAAAAGCGGAAGATGAAGCCAAAGCGAAGATTATCCCTACTTTAAACGTAGCGTAAATTTGAGTTTTATTGTTGTCGGGCCTGCTTTAACGTAGAGCATTAGCAGGCTAAATCAACGAAAGCAAATCTTAGTGCTATGAAAGTATAATAAAGACTAAAAAAGCTGGATAACTTATCGTTACCCAGCTTTTTTTATGGCTAGTTTTAGTGGTAAGCTTATGCCCAGTTAATCGGCAAGTGTTGCATTGCTGGCATCGTTATTTTTATTGCGTTTACCTCGATAAGCATTTGCTAAAAATATGCTTACAGACCAAACAGGACAATTATCCATGGTTTCGTTTAAACATGCTTTTGCATTATTTACATTTTCATTTTTACTATGCGCTAATTTGCAAATTGCAGCTGCTCAAGACCAAGATAAAGACACTGTTGTGATTCAGCTTGGTGATGAAAGATACACGGTGGCTTATGCAAGCACGCATATCAACCGGCAACTAGGCTTAATGTATCGCCGCCAAATGTGCGAAGACTGCGGCATGTTGTTTAAGTTTGATAGCGTGCGCATTGCCAGTATTTGGATGAAGAACACGTATATTCCGCTTGACCTTGCTTATATAAGCGAAGAGGGCGAAATAGTGTCAATTCATCAGCTAACCCCTCATGATGAAACCAGCGTGCCTTCACCCAAACGTGTGCTCTATGCCTTAGAAATGAATCAAGGCTGGTTTGCCAAAAAAGATATCCGACCGGGCGACAAAGTCGGTCTGCTTCCTTAGTTTACAACAGAGTGATTAAACCTTTTATGCTTGCCTCTTTAAACGTTGCCAAATTTGGTGGCACCAGTGTGGCTAACCACGCGACTATAAGTAATTGCGCTGCAATTGTGATGAATAACCCTGACACTCAAGTAATGGTTGTTAGTGCCGCAGCTGGCGTAACTAATCACTTGGTTTTGTTAGCCAATACTGCGCTAACTTCTGAGCAAATCACCGATGTAATAGAAAGCATTCGTAAAATAGAATTTGCTATTTTAAACGAGCTTAAAAAACCAAGTGAAGTAGAAGATAAACTATTTACTTTGCTTGATGAACTCGACGGTTATGCTCGACACGAAGAGCTTAATTTTAGAGACGATTTAAAAGACTCTTTGTTATCGATGGGTGAACGTATGTCGTCTTTATTATGTGCAGCTGTGCTAAGAGAGAAGGGCGCCGATGCGATTAACTTTGACGTTCGTAAAGTATTGCGCACCGACAGCCGCTTTACTGAAGCAGCACCTCAACTTGCTGATATTCGTGCATTAAGCCAGCAATTACTTTTACCAGAATTAGTACCAAGTGAACAAAGCGAAGGTGCGAGCAAACGTATTGTTGTAACTCAGGGCTTTGTAGGCGCAGATGAGCAAGGCCGCACCACAACCCTCGGCAGAGGCGGTTCAGATTTTACTGCGGCTCTATTAGCAGAAGCCTTATCGGCAAAAACCTGCGAAATTTGGACAGACGTAATTGGGGTATATACCACAGACCCCCGCATAACAGACAAAGCCAGACCATTACCCGAACTTAGCTTTGAAGAAGCAGCTGAAATGGCAACATTTGGCGCAAAGGTACTTCATCCAGCCACAATGGAGCCTGCACTTAGAGCAGACATTCAAGTATTTGTAGGGTCGAGCAAAGAACCCGAAAAAGGCGGTACATGGATAAGACGTGCTTGCGAGCATGAGCCCGCTTTTAGAGCCGTCACGCGCCGAAAAGACCAAGTGCTAGTGACCGTTAAAACCCCTAAAATGATGTATGCACAAGGCTTTCTTGAAAGAGTTTTCCATATTATTGCAAAGCACGACTTGAGCGTTGATTTGATCACCAGTTCTGAAATTTCAGTGTCGTTTACCTTAGATAATCCGCCCAACTCAATATCTGAAAAAATGAACAAAGAAACCTTGATTGAGTTAAGCACAATATGTGAAGTGTCGGTGGAAAGAGACTTAGATGCAGTCACGGTAGTGGGAAACAACATGCACAGTGAAGCCGGTGTGTCATCGCGAATATTTTCTGCAATTAGCGAGTTTAATTTACGTATGATTTGCTTTGGCGCAAACGTGCATAATTTATCCTTTGTTGTAGCCGACCAGCAAAGTGAAGATGTGGTAAAAGCGCTTCACCAAGCTTTGTTTGAACAATAGGCAAAAATAGCAAGTGCTCTTGATTTAAAGTGCGCTTAAATAAAAATGCCCTGCAACTATCGCGGGGCATTTTTCTATCAAGTTTACGTCTTTAGAAGAATCTTAAAGACACCGTCGCTTGAACGCGGCGAGGGTTTTCAAAGCTACGATATTCGCCCAATGCATCGCTGTTGTAGCGAGGCTGCGGGTTGTAGCCAGTTTGCTTGTCAAATAGGTTAAATACGTCTAAACGGAATTGCAAAGCGAAGTCGTCAGACAATTCAAAGTCTTGTGTGTAGTTTAAATCTAACTGCCAATGACTCGGTGTTCTGCGGCTACCACGAGGCTCTAAATAGAAGGTACTAGGCCATTGGTGTGCCCAAGTATGACCTGACTGCCAGTAGGCTAAATAACCCAATGACGCGCCCCACGGAAGCTGGTAAGCACCAAAGCTCTTAACTTGCCATGTGCGGTCTGCACGCATTTTACCGTCTGTAAAGCTACCCCATAATTGTCCGTACCAGCTATCTGCAATATTCGACGAACCAATGAACGTACCTTGATCGTTATTAAAACGCGTGGTGCCATCTTGGTCGAAATTACCGTAGTAGTGACTCCAAACAACCGACGTAGTCGAGAAGAAGTTATCAGACAGGTAATCAACTTCAGTACTCAATTCATAATACTTAGTATACGCACCTGCAAGTTGTGCGATAACGTAAGTACCTTCACCAATTAAGTTGTTAACCGGGATATATAGCTCTCTTGGTTCTGGAGAATCAAGCTCACCTGCATTGGCTGCTGCTAAGATATCTGGGTACAGGTCACCAAACCCTGACAAACGGCCTTGGTAGCTAGCGGCATCATAAACGATTCGAGAGTTGTTGTTGGTATCTTCCCAAAAATTCCAAGTGCGGCGATAGCGCGCATGGTTACGGATAGTCCAGTTGTCTTCCCAAGTCATTTGATGACCTATAATCATTTCTTGCATGGTTCTTGGGTTAAGGCCATCAGCAAATAACTTGCCCGTCGATGACACGTTGGTTTGTGAGTCAAGGAAGTCACCGTTTTCATCAAAGTAAACAAAGGTTGTGCTGCCGCCGGTGTTACGATCCCAAGATGCGGCACGTGCAAGTGAGCTTACGGCTGGATTGTAC
>CAZXTD010000066.1:0-209 GCA_964643575.1 uncultured Glaciecola sp.
ACATTACGTTGCTTACCAGTGTAAAATGGGTGACATGCAGAGCAAACATCTAAGTTGATGTCTTTGCCCATAGTAGAACGTATTTTCATTACGTTTCCACAAGAACACGTTGCCGTCATTTCTTCGTATTTTGGATGGATATCAGCTTTCATGGGTTACCTATATATTTGTAGGCCGCCTCGCTATACAACCCGAAGTTGCACACCAAG
>CAZXTD010000066.1:219-13006 GCA_964643575.1 uncultured Glaciecola sp.
ATATCAGGTGCAAATTTTGAACCGCTCAAAGCATTCTGAAAATCACGACTCGGAATTTTGGAGGCGAGAGTGTATACAAATATCAGCTAAGCAGCAAGTGTTTATTAATAAGGGCTCAAATCTACCCTTAATGCTGCAGAAACTATCCAATAGAATGTATTTAGAGAGAAGTGATTTTATGATAGCTTTGTACACCTAATACTCAGAACATTTCCGATACATTTTGCCAACAGATAACACCCTAATTCAAGCACCCGCGCAGACTGACCAGGCTTATATTCAAGTGGCGTTATCCGTGCCTGTTCATCGCATGTTTGATTATTCGATTGCTGCATCAGATTTGCCAAAGTATCACATTGGTTGTCGAGTGCGCGTGCCATTTGGGGCTAAAACTAAAATTGGCATTATAGTAGGCGCAACAAGGTCTATTGATTATGACGCAAAAAAAGTAAAAGCAGTGGATGCACTTATTGATGATGCGCCAATTTTTGATGAGCATAGGTTGGCACTCGCGCAGTGGCTCTCGCGCTTTTACATTTATCCGCTAGGTGACGTTTTTGCCGCTATGAACCCGAAGTTAATCCGAACAGGCACTATCGCGACACAAGACAGCATCGCTTTTCTATCGGCTAGCCGAGGCCAAGAAGGCCAAAACGCAGGTAAACCGGAATCAACACAGGCAGAGTATTCACTCGCATTAGATAGCCTGCAGCGCAGTAAAAAACAGACTGCACTTTATGAACAATTATGCAATGGAGACCTGTTGCTAGATGAGGCTAAAAAAGCCTTTTCAAGCGCCGTTATAAAAGGTTTGATTGAAAAAGAACTGGCTTATACTTTCGAACATATACCCGAAGCAGGTAAGTGGAAAAATGCCATTAGCTTTGGGACCAAAAAACGGGCCAATCCAGAACAATCAATTGCCATTGCTAGCATCAATCAGGCGCAGTCTTATTCATCATTTTTACTTGAAGGTGTGACCGGTTCGGGTAAAACAGAAGTGTATTTGCAAGTTATAGAAGAGGTTGTGCAGCGCGGCAAACAAGTGCTTATATTAGTACCTGAAATTGGGCTTACCCCGCAAACCTTAAAACGCTTTGAACAGCGCTTTGGCGATATCGTATCAGTTTGGCACTCGTCTTTAACCGACAACGAACGTCTTAAGGTGTTTAAAGACGCAAAGTATCATCAAACCGGTATAATTATAGGCACGCGCTCAGCCGTATTTTTGCCGCTGGCCGAGCCCGGTATGATAATTGTTGATGAAGAACACGATGAGTCGTTTAAACAACAAGACGGCCTGCGTTACCACGCGCGCGATGTGGCTGCTTATCGGGCTTGGCAGCATAATATTCCGCTAGTTCTGGGCACAGCAACACCGTCTTTAGAAAGTCTGCATAATGCCTTGTCTAATAAGTACCGCCACCTCACCTTACAGCAACGTGCAGGCAATGCTTCGATGCCGACACAGCACCTTGTCGACCTCACCAGTCAGCCTTTAGAGTCGGGTATTGCGCCGAGTATGCTAAGTCGAATAGAGCATCAGCTCGAAGCGGGCAACCAAGTGTTGATTTATGTTAATCGGCGTGGTTATGCGCCGGCACTTATTTGTCAGCAATGTGGGCATGTAGAAAGTTGTGACGACTGCAATAATCCCTATACACTGCATTTGAGCGCCAATAATTTACAATGTCATCGCTGCGGGCAATTTCATCCTTATGTGCCAAAATGCAAAGAGTGCCATAGTCAAAATGTAACGACACAAGGGCTTGGCACAGAACAAATTCAGTCACTGCTAAGCAGCCGTTTTCCTGATTACTCTTGCGTGCGCATAGACAGCGACTCAACGCGGGGTAAACGCAAGTTAAACGAGTTGCTAGATGAAATAAACCAAAATAAACATCAAATTTTAGTCGGCACGCAAATATTGTCGAAGGGGCATCATTTTCCTAATGTCACGCTTGCGCTTATTCTTAACGTAGATTCATTTTTATTTAGCGCAGATTACCGCGCACCTGAAAAATTAGCACAGCTAGTGACGCAGCTCAGTGGACGCGCTGGGCGCGCTGAAAAGCCTGGGGAGGTGTGGCTGCAAAGCTATCAAGTTGGGCACCCGTTGCTGCAAGACTTAGTTAATAATGGTTACTCGCACTTTGCTCGGTCTTTGTTGCAAGAACGCATAGCTGCGGGTTTACCGCCAATAGAATGGCAAATAGCCTTGCGCGTTGAGCATGAACAACAAAACCTTATTTTTGAATTTATGCAATATGCGAATCAGTTGCTTGAACAGTTTCAGCAAATTAAGTTTATTGGTCCTTTTCCTGCCGGTGTTGAGAAAAAACAAGGCCGTTATCGCTTTATCACGATAGCTCAGAGCACCCGGTCAAAATATGCTAACGAGGCGATGTGGCAAGTACACGAGGCCTTAAGCAAGCATGCGCTGCAAGCAAAGTTACGTTGGGCTATAGATGTGATGCCCAGCGATTTCAGCTAAAATTGTGGATTTGCGATAGATAAGAAATTTGCAAAAAAGCCCAACATGGTCAACGAATTTTTTTTATACTGTCGGACCGGTTTTAAAAATCAGCTACATCGAAAAACGAATATGAAACTCTTAAAGCTTAAAAAGTTCATAAGCTTGTATAAAACAATAAAAGATAAGAAATGGCGACAAAAGATTACGTAAGACGACCACAAAAGCGCAAACCTAAGACTGTAGAGAAGCCAAAAACGCCCTGGTTGCGCATCGTTCTGGCTTTAGCAATAATTGTGAGCTTTTTTTACGGCCTGTATGTGTTGCAGCAAAATGAGCAATCGAGCGCGGACATCTCTGAAGGTGATAGCTCAGCTGGTAATAGCGCCTTAAGCGACGCCGGCATGCTACAAGAGCCTAACAGTACGAATAATACACAAACGCCTGAACTTGAATCGGTAAGCAATTCTGCGCAAACTCAAATCAATCAGCCTACAGCAGAGCCTTTAGGTAAAGCGCCAGAAGAACTGCCGCCTTTACCAAAATTAGAGCCAGAAGATTGGGCTTATATTGACTCATTACCAGAGTTTTCAGTTGAAGTTGATGCAACCGGACCTATTGAAAGCGACCGAGAATACATTATGCCGTGCGGATCGTTTAGAGCCATCGAGCGCGCCCAACAGCTTAAGGCCACCATTGCATTTCAAGGTTTTGAATCGCGTATTATTGATAGTGAAAACAGTTCAGGCCAGTGGTTTAGAGTGGTGCTTGGGCCTTATGATAGTAAGCGAGAAGCAGAAAAAGACCGTCACACACTAAGACGAGCCAATGTAAATGGTTTTAACAGCACACTATTTTAGTGTGCGCGAAACCTGCACCTTGAAAACCTGATGAAATACCCCACCTAATACGAACAAACCAATTCTCTACCAAACGAGCATCGCATGACTTATTCAAGCATCAAAGTTTGTTTGGCAGCACACAAGCGCGCGTTAAAACGGCGTATAGTATAGGAGTAGATAATGACTACCATTGTATCGGTGCGCCGAGGTAATCAAGTTGTAGTAGCGGGTGACGGCCAAGTATCGTTGGGCAATACCGTAATGAAAGGTAATGCTCGCAAAGTGAGACGTTTATACAATGGCAAGGTTATTGCTGGATTTGCCGGTGGGACCGCTGACGCATTCACTCTGTTTGAACGCTTTGAGAGTAAACTCGAAATTCATCAAGGTCATCTCACTCGTGCGGCGGTTGAGTTAGCCAAAGATTGGCGCACCGACAGAGCCCTAAGAAAGTTAGAAGCATTGCTTGCGGTTGCAGACCATACTGCCTCATTTATCATTACCGGAAACGGTGATGTGATTCAGCCCGAAGATGACCTGATTGCAATTGGGTCGGGCGGCCCATATGCGCAAGCGGCAGCAACGGCTTTGTTAGCCAATACTGAGTTATCAGCCCAAGATATTGCTGAAAAATCCTTAACAATTGCTGGCGATATTTGCGTATACACCAATCAAAATCAAACGGTAGAAACACTCGATTATTAGTTCGAATTAATAGGTATTGCCGAGAATTAATGGCATTACTCAAGTATAGGAAAATTTATGTCTGAAATGACCCCAAGAGAAATAGTGCACGCGCTCGATAAGCATATTATTGGGCAGGCCGATGCGAAGCGCGCAGTGTCGATTGCTTTGCGTAACAGATGGCGCAGAATGCAGCTTGAGCCTGAACTGCGCCAAGAAGTTACCCCTAAAAACATCTTAATGATTGGCCCAACGGGTGTGGGTAAAACTGAAATTGCTCGTCGCTTAGCAAAACTAGCAAACGCGCCATTTATAAAGGTGGAAGCCACTAAATTCACCGAAGTGGGTTACGTAGGAAAAGAGGTTGAAACCATCATTAGAGACCTTGCCGATATTGCCGTTAAAATGACAAAAGAGTCTGCTGCGAGCAAAGTGAAATATCGCGCCGAAGAAGCCGCTGAAGACAGAATCCTTGATATCTTAATACCGCCCCCCGAAAATGCATTTGGCGATAAAGAGCCCACAGAAGAGAAGGGCGCACGTCAGGTTTTTAGAAAGCGTCTGCGTGAAGGTACGCTAGATGATAAAGAAATAGAAATTGATATTGCCTTGCCGCAAGTCGGCGTTGAGATTATGGCGCCTCCGGGTATGGAAGAGATGACCAATCAGCTACAAGGCATGTTTCAAAACTTGTCTGGTGATAAAAAGAAAAAGAAAAAGCTGAAAATTAAAGAAGCTTTTAAGCTACTGGTTGAGGAAGAGTCAGCTAAGCTGATTAATCAAGAAGATCTAAAAGAAACCGCGATAGAAGCATTAGAGCAAAACGGCATTGTGTTTATTGATGAAATCGACAAAATTTGTAAACGAGAGGGTGCACAAGGTGCAGATGTATCTCGTGAAGGCGTGCAGCGCGATTTATTGCCACTTGTTGAAGGCTCTACTGTATCGACAAAACATGGCATGGTGAAAACCGACCACATATTGTTTGTTGCTTCCGGTGCATTTCAGATGTCAAAACCATCTGACTTAATTCCTGAGCTTCAAGGACGTTTGCCGATTCGTGTTGAGCTGTCTGCGCTTACCGTTGGAGATTTTGTGCGTATACTCACAGAACCCAATGCATCATTGACCGAGCAATATAAAGCCTTATTAAAAACAGAAGGTGTAGACGTTGAATTTGCAGAGTCGGGCATTAAGCGAATTGCAGAAGCTGCATGGCAAGTGAACGAAAAAACCGAGAATATCGGTGCTCGCCGACTACACACCGTACTGGAGCGATTAATGGAAGAAATATCATTTGATGCTTCTGACCGCTCAGGTGAAAGCTTCACCATTGACGAAGCTTACGTAAACGACCACTTGCAAGCACTCGTGGATAACGAAGATCTATCGCGTTTTATTCTGTAAAACAGAGTAAATTACGACACCCAGTCACGCAAATTACGTTATCCCGTCGTGCAAACCACGTCATCCCGTCGAAGGACGGGACCTCCTTGTAATCCTGCCAAATAAAATAGTCAAAGGATGTATCAGCAGATTCCTTCCTTCGAGGGAAAGACTTACGCTTCCCTACAAAAGCATTACTTTTTTTCCAAAATTCCACACTCAATATGGTCAAATCCTTAGCGCCATGTCACTATGATTTTAAAGTTCGAATGTTTTACTACATCAATTAAATTTTAAGGCGTTAATAACATACCAGCATAAAGTTCAAAATAATCAACACCACAGGTGGAATAATAATATGAACAAAACCTCACACTACACTCCAAAAACGGCTATCACAGTTTTGCTTGCCTTAACTATTACAGCACTGGCGCTAAGCGGTAAATTGTATGCGACACAACCATCCGCGACTTTGTTTAACGTTGTCGAAAGTAATGACGCAAATATTCAAGCATTAAGCTTTAGCTCTCGCATAATCATAGACGCCGACACCGCAAACGAAGTAGACGATTTATATGCAGTCGTTGCTATGTTAATAGAGCCTAAATTTAACGTGGTGGCGCTAAATGCTACTCACTGGCAAACAAGTCATTGGACAAGTGAAAACTCCATGGAAGATAGCCACCGTTTAAATCAAGTCTTAACCGGATATTTAAAAGCGAACATACCGACTAAAAGAGGCGGCCAAGCAAGAATGTATGATTGGGGAGACCAAGCTCAACATTCTGCCGCAGCATATGAAATTATTAAACAAGCGCATGCCATGCCAAACAACGAAAAATTAACCGTGGTAGCTCTTGGAGCTCTCACAAATGTAGCGTCAGCTTTGTTTATTGACCCAAGTATAGAAACCAAGATTCAATTATTTTGGCTTGGTACTAGCTATAATTTTGATGAAGGAGTATTGGGAACAACCGATTTTAACTGCATCATGGACACACAAGCACTGTTATTCCTGTAAATGTGGCAAGTAACATGAAGTTTGACTTTGTTGATACGGCTAAAAAGCTGAAAGGAGAGCATCCTCTAGCTGACTTTTTGGTTGATAGATGGACCGATCATATGGATGGGTCACGTTATCAACGCACGATATGGGACTTGGCCCTTGTATATGCCATGCTTGAACCAAGTTGGGTTGCCGTTCAGACCGTAACTACCTCTAAAGACTATGGCGAGCGGCCCATAAATTATATTAGCGAGATTGATGGTAAAAAGATGTACAACGAATTTATGAAGCGCTTCAAAGCCCATCTACAAACCATGAAGTAATGACAAACAACGCAACAAAAACGGGAGATAAGGCTCCCGTTTTCGATAAATATTTTAAAATACTTTCAACTCTCGCTTGCTCAATCTCTTCCAAGACATCATTACGCCAAGCAAAAAAATTATAGAAATGTTATATATATTAGTTATTTAGATTATAAATAGGCCTTGTTCTACTATCTGGTAGGGGATGATAGGAGTAAAACTTTCACGTTAATTGCAAAATATACTCGATGTATTAGCAAACCAGCCGTTATTTAATACTAGTAAGAGTGTAAAAGTGCATGTAGCTCACTTTGTCAAAGTCGGAGTTTTAAGTGCTATGTTCTCTAAAGCTCGCTAATTTGGATACTTAAGTGATGATTAAACGTGCATCTTGGTTTGTTTTTTTGAATGTGATTTTTTGCAATACTGCCTTTTCGCAGGTGCTTGTCATGACAGACAGTCAGCCTTTTATAGACCAAATAAAAGAACAACAAGGCCAGGGCACTATATCTACGGTCTACAATCTATTGTATCAACGCATTGGCGTCCCTCAAAGTCTTGTTCTTATGCCACTCAACAGACAAAATAGAGAATTTGAACAAACTGAATATTCAGTGTGTAGTTTGTATCGATTTAAAAACGAAGTACGTGCAAAAAAATATGCTTTTTCACAAATGGTGTACTTTATGGTTCACTATAATCTATATCAACAACAAGATATGCCAGCGCTTGACAGCAAGATACTCAACAGCGACGGCCATGTTAAGTCTTTGCAAGAAATTGCCACTCATTATCCTCAGGCCAAATTGTTACATATTCCTTCTTATTCTTATGGGAATATTTTAGATAAGCAGATCAATGCTTTACCAGAATCATCTAAAGCTTCTTGGGCAGGTATTTCTCCTCATAACCGTATGTCGAACTTATTTTTTGCCCAAAGAGCCGAGTTTGCATTAATGTTTCCTGCAGAAGTTGCGAGTTATCTTGCAGTAAAGCCCACGTCTGAATATCGCAAATATCGAATTGCAGGTGTTAATTATGCAACTAAAGGTTACATGATGTGCAACAGGCATAAAGACTCATATACCTACATTGCAAAAGTTAATGAGGCACTTCAAGCTCTATACGAACAACCAGAGTACCTTGATGCCCACCTTGCAGCATATTCTGAAAATGAACACTTATCTATTAAGCAAGAGCTTGCAAAAATTCAACAATAGAATATCTCGCTAAAACAAGCACAATAGTATATAAATGACGCTTTAACTCTAAACGGAATTTTTATCTTGAAACGACATCTCACTATTGCTTTGTCTGCCATAGCTGCCACTAGTATTGTTAGTTTAAGTGCATGCTCTCAATCATCTCCTGAGCCATTAAGCCTTATTCAAGAGGGTGCCAGCCTGCAACTTGTTTCAGAAGACTTTTCTTTTACTGAGGGGCCTGCGGTCAATCAACAAGGTGATGTGTTTTTTACCGACCAGCCAAATGATAAAATTCTCAAGTGGTCTGCAGATACCAACAGTATCTCGGTGTTTATGGAGTCAGCAGGACGTTCTAACGGTTTATATTTTGATCACGATGGCGACTTGCTAGCCTGTGCCGACGGTAACAATGAGCTCTGGAAAATTGACATGGATACACAGAGCAAAATATTGGTCGCTGATTTCGAAAACAAACGCCTAAACGGTCCCAACGATTTGTGGTTAGATGAAAAAGGCGGCATTTATTTTACCGACCCTTTTTATAAACGCCCATACTGGGACCACGACAACCAAGAGATTGAATCTCAAAATGTCTATTATTTAAGCCCCGACCGCACGTCACTTAGCGTCGCCGCAAGCGATTTTGTTAAACCGAATGGCATCATAGGCAGTGAAGACGGTAAAACTTTATACGTTGCAGACATTGGCGCTAGTCTTACTTATGCGTTTTCAATACAAGAAAATGGCGAGTTGTCTGCCCCTCGTGTTTTTAACCAGATGGGCTCTGATGGCATGACTGTCGACAATCAAGGCAATGTTTATTTAACGGGTGATGGCGTAACGGTATTTAACCCGCAAGGCGAGCAAATACTGCATATTCCTGTGCCAGAATCATGGACCGCGAATGTCACCTTTGGCGGACCGCAGCAAAAACATTTGTTTATTACCGCGATGGATTCTGTATACACACTTAAAATGAACGTTAGCGGTGTCCGCTAGCGTTTGACTTGCTTTTATTATAATTAATCTGGCTATGCTATTTGAACTAAAATCCGTTGTGCGCCAACGCTACTGCTGTACCTACGGTCATTGCAATAGAGCTAAATAATAAACCTAGGACCCAGCGCAGAAAGGTGATAGTCAGCTGAGCACCTGCCACAGCAGTGCGACCTAAAAACCTAAAAATTGAGTTAACTAGTGAGCCTACAAGCCTTCCTAATTCGATAGTTTTTGAAGCAGCTTGGCTCAACAAATAGGCAATCCTGTCTAACAGTGTAAGACCAACTGTTGTAATCAAACCAGTAAGCATCCCTGCTTTTTTTAAAATCCAATGAATCGCTTTATTGATCATCCATAAAACACGTGCATTGTTAAACATGGGCCCTGCAGCGGGTGAAGATAAGAAAGCATCGATTTGGTCGCTCATGCTCACAGCGGCTAGAGGCTTAGGAAGAGCATCCCACCCTGCATCGCCTATTGTATTAGCATAGTTGTCCATTTTGTGTGCCGCAGGAGATATATTCATACCGTTGTATGGCAGTAAATAGGAAATGCTAGTATCAGGAACGTGGGCAAACGGAAAAATAGGCACCATACTGACAGGATCGGCTTCGTGATAAGCTCTAAAGATGTTGTTGCTCGTTAGCTTACTCGTTAAATTTCGAGAAAAACCTTTTACTCCGACACGCGGACAGCCAAAGCTGTAAAGTTTTATATTTTTCACACCACTGGCTACTAAGTGATCGGCAACAAGTGTTGCTAAAGCGCCGCCAAGGCTATGACCAACACAGTGCACGGTGCCTATCGCTCCGTTTTTGTCTAAAAACGTATCGATATCTTGCCTAAATGAATTAAACGAATCGTTAAAGCCAGCATGGACGGCGAACCCGCCGGGTCCTTTTTGCAAACCTGCGTTCATGTCGGTAAGCGCATCGCGCACTGATGCCGTGCCACGAGTCGCAATAAGCACTTCACTTTTGCGCGTGCCTGTGCCTGGTGCGATCAATCCAAACCCTGTTCGTTTTTTAAACACTAGAGGGCCTGAACTACCTGTAAATCTTGACCCACCTTCCATGTCAAAATTCTGTCCAACTCCCATGCCGCCGGTTTGCTTGACGACCTGGCTCACATCGGTATTGTCTTTTAATCGATAAACATCATTCGCAACTTTTGCAGCTTGAAAAGGGGTAAGTGGAGTTGACATAAAGCTATTCCTTTATGACTTGTTTAGTTTTGGAATTCACAAATGCCATAAGCACCATGTAAACCGTAGGTTTTGCGATATTCTGGCTCGCTCGTTAGCTCACATTTCAAAATAAGTGCTTTGCCTTGAAGTTCACCCAAGTCATCGTAATTATGTTTTGCATATGTCCAACCTTCGTAATCTTTGCCGGCAACGGTAAAGACAATTTTTTGTTCTATAACCGGCTCGTGAGGCATGATTTTTGCCGTAAAAGAAGAAACTGTTTTAGCTGAAAATGAAAATTGACCTAATTCATTGGTGGTCGTGGTTTCGGTGAATGTTTCGTCGCCCCATTGCCAATGAAGACTGCGAGTAACCTTTATATTTGCTAGAGCTTGTCCATTTTCAAGCAGTGTGCCGTGTACTTTTGATGATAGGTTTACTTTTCCAAAAGCCATTGACTTCCCTCCAGTTAATAACAATCCTAAAAAGCATATGCAAAGTGTGACTTTTTTGAAAACGTTAGTGGGTGTATGAGCGTCTAATTCCATCGTCGCACCTTCAATTTAATATTTGTGTTCAACACACCAGAAAAACACATTCGTTTGGATTAACGTGAGTACATAAACAAGTCACAAATGTTCTGCAAGTCTCGTCTAGGTTAAAGAATAATGCCATAGACTATAAACATATTTGCAGAGACAGACAACAATTAGGCAAGTATGTCTTTAAATACACGTCGGGAAATTAGCGAACAGAAACTCATGTGATTGGAAGCTCAAATAAAAAGCTTGCATTTAAAAATTACAAGTGTAATCTTTTGTTTAAAGATTACACTTGTAGGCGATAGTAATGATTGAATTGTCAAAAGCTGAGTTTGAAGTACTTGACGCACTTTGGGATAAATACCCTGCCAGTGCGAGCGAAATAATCGAGCGCATTGGCGATGCAAAACAATGGCACGAAAAAACGATTAAAACTTTATTAAGCAGATTGCATAAAAAGGGCGCTGTGAGTTATCACAAAGAAGGTCGTTTATATATTTACGCGCCCACGATTGCCCGGGAGGACTACACCTTAAAAGAAAGTCGTAATTTTGTTGCGCGTTTTTTTAGCGGTCAAATAGCACCTTTAGTAAACGGCTTTGCGCAGTCTGAAGACTTATCACAACAAGATGTTGACGATTTAAAACGCGTTATTGCTGATTGGGAAAAGCAGCAAAAGAATAAGCAAAATAAATAAGGAAGCGACTATGTTTAACAGTCTTTTTATTTGGGTTGTCGACCAACAAGTCATAATTAGCAGTGTGCTACTAGGTATTATTTGTTTAGAGCGTTTTAGCGTAAAGCAGCTTAGCCCAAACTTTGTATATAAGCTCTTTTTACTCGTGCCTCTAGCATTAATTATGTACAACCTTCCTGATACATTTAAGCCTGTTGTAAACAGTCAGATTAGCTATTACTTTATTTCGTCTGACATCGTAAAAATCGACGACTTTAATTGGGTATGGAACATTGCATACTGCATAGGTGTTGTTGTCTTATTGGCGTATGCGCTAACAGTACACTGTCGTTTCGTTTCCAAACTGCATTTACGACCATTAACGTCGTGTCCGTCAAAATTGGAGTACTTAGGCGACAAGACGTATGTGAGCACTGTGATTAATACGCCAATGGTATTAGGCTTACTACATAGCAAACTAATTTTGCCAGCAGAGTATGAAAAAGACTTTTCAAAGCCTTCTCTTGCGCTCGTTTTAGAGCATGAACTAGTGCACATGAAACGAAAAGACAACCTCACTAGCGCACTGTTTCTTTTGTTATGCATTGTATTTTGGTTTAACCCGCTCTTGTGGTTAGCCTATGGCAGTTTTCGGCGATTACAAGAATTGTCATGCGACCAGCGTGTGCTCAGGGATAAAACTCTTCAACAACAGATTTTATACAGCAAAACGCTTATAAATTGTGCGGCAAATTCACCCAGTGCCTTTATTACTTATTCACACTACGGAGATAAAAAAATGATATTGAAAAGACTCATGCAAATAAAAAACCAAGGCAAAACCTCAAAAGTAGCGAAGGGAGCTTTACTTTGTACTGCTGCGGTATTGCTCAGCAGTCTGGCAATAGCCAATTCACCGGTGCCAAAAGCTGACGACAACGCGAATATCTCGCCAATTAAACGCGTTGACCCTAATTATCCTGCTCATGCAATTGAAAACGGACAAAGCGGCTCGGTAGTACTAAAGTTTGATATTACGCCTTCAGGCACAACAACAAACATAAGCGTTGTGAGCGATGCGCCCAAAGGTGTATTTAATCGAGAAGCTAAAAAGTCTTTAGTTCAATGGCAATATGAACCCTCGGCACAAGGGGCACAAAATGTATTAGTACAACTTGATTTTGCGCTTGATACTCAAGTGGTCAGCGCGCCTCTAGTTGAACGAGTAACAGTAGTCAAATAAAAAGAAGGCTGGCCCGCTAAGCCAGCATATTTTTTGTTAATTTTTATAGCCTAGTTAACTAATTTCTTTCTATTTATACTATTCTATGGCATCGTAAATTCGAAATCTTCGTACAAAAAAATATTCAAAAAGATAAGGAAATCAGATGTTTTCTAAACTTAAAAAGCCAATATTCACTTTAATTGCTAGCTTAGGACTAGTATCTGCATCGTATGCACTCGAACCTTTCAAAGGTGGGGT
>CAZXTD010000066.1:13016-20478 GCA_964643575.1 uncultured Glaciecola sp.
ATGAAGCTTCAGTGCATACGTTTAAAGATGGTAAGTTTGAATGGAAGTCAGGCGACGAAGTACTAGTTGCTGGCACTTACCAAGTGCACGGAAAATACATCGTTTTTACTGACGTATCTGGACCTCGCGCATGCATAGTCGAGGGTGAACAGATTGAAGTAGGCATATATGAATGGGAAACCTGGGAAAACAAGCATTATCTAGCTGTGGTTGAAGATGAGTGTTGGGGACGCCAGCGCGGCTTTTTAACACTCTCTATAAAACCTGAGTGATAACAATTACCAAAACAGTATCTATCGTATTTAACTGCAAATTGGCGACTAGTCTTTAGTCGCCTCTAAAAAGGCTAAATATTCCTGTTCACTTAATACCTTTCTATATTTTGAAATCTCCAAGTTTGCAGGATAATGCCTTGAAATAGTGCTTAAGTTTGACACTAATTCTTGATGCAAGCGCTCGTACTGTTTTATTAATGGTCGTTCTTTACCTTCAGTCTTTTGGGCCTCTGCCAAGGAACTTGACTGTTCAATAAGTTCGCTGTGGCTTAGATCTGTTATCTCTTGTATTTCCACTAGTTTGGCCGATAGTTTCTCTGTCTTAACCGAGATATCAGCATACTCAGACGTTTTTTGTGCGCTAGAGACTTTCTTGCGTTGTTCTTTACTCTTCGCCATCAATATTTCGCTTGTTTGTATAGCCGTATTGGTAGCGTCGTCGGCATTGCTGAATCGTGTGCTAAGTTTGTTCGTGTCCATCACTTCATTAAAAGCAGGTTGAGACTCTCTCATTGCCGCTGTTTGCGGGATACTTACAGCCGATTTTTGCATACTCTCGGCTTCAGCGCTTTGAGTTAGCATGCGCATTTGCATTTTTTGCTCGCTTGGCGTTTGCGTTTCGGCGTCGCTTAAGCTGAGTGCTGGCAAATCGGCTTGTGTATCGGGTGCGCCCAAGTAATTTTTAGGTAAAATATACACTAAACAGACAAGTAAAAGCGACGCTGCAACAGCGCCGTGAAAGCGTCCATTTAGCCACCAAGCCTGCGTATTCTTTTTGTTGATAATTGTTTGCTTATCAAGGTTAGCTTTGGCGGCTGCGAGTATAGCTTTGTCGATTTCACTATTAGGCTCATCTTTGCTTAACGATTGATATACTTGGCTAATATCATCATTTTCGGTGTCTTTATTCACTTTTTGGCTCCTGAGTAAACAGGTTCAGTTTGAGGCTCAAACACGAGCGTAAATTTTTGTAGGCTGCTTTTAATCGGCTCTTGCTAGCTTCTAGGTTTGCTTGGGTAATTTCGGCAATCATTTTGACAGTAAAACCCGCTTCTTCTTTCAGCAAAAAACAGTCTAGTTGGTGACGAGGGAGTTGTTTCAAGCAATGTGTGATTGCTGTTGCTTGCGATTGTTGTTCGTCAGCTGCCTCAGGGCTACCCTGGCTCTGGTTTTGCTCTGAGGGTAGATCATCGTCAATATTACTCAGGTTGCTATTTACGGCGGGTACTATTACCTGCTGCACTACCTTAACGTGGCGAGCATGATCAATAACTTTGTTGCGGGCGATAGTATAAAGCCATGCTTTAAAACTCGGCAAAGAAGCTTGGCTTGTTTCACTTTTCGTTGCAGCACTGCCTCTTGAATTGTTAGCTGTCTGATTTTTGGTCGCTTCGTCTACTATATTGTCAGAATATGTCTGTGCATTGCTAATCACTTTTCCCCAAACTTCTTGGCTAACATCCTCTGCTAGTGCTTGAGTATGCAACTGACGTAATAAATATCGATAAACGCCACCTTTATGCCTAAGGTATAGCTGCTCAAAAGCAGCTATGTCCCCTTCGGCATAGTGTTTAACAAGCATGTTGTCACTGAGGTTGTGCAAACTTATGTCCTTTGCTTGAATTAGGTGACTTCTATTTAGCATGTTCGTGCTAATTAACTTGGCTTAAGTGTTTCGTATTTTCAACAAGCTGCACAAATTCACTTCGGTAGCCAAATTCATCTTCGCCTTTTGCTGCTCTTGCTGTATTGGCAATCCACTCATAGTCGAGTGTAGGCGAAAACTTGCTTGATTTTAAGTGCTGGGCAAAACTTGCAACTGCGGTAGCAAAGCGAAAATCGTCGGGCTGAGATTTAAAGTCGGCAAGTTGTTCTGCTTTGACGGCTTCAGATATTAGCTTGCTTGTGTCGCCATCGGGCGCTTTGTAGCGCAGTTTTACAAATGCAATTTCGTCCGCAAATGAAGATGCATCATTATCAACTGTAACAGCCCCTTTATTTTGCTCAGTTGGCTTACTATAACGCAAATTATCGACATATTGATTATCGCTACCTACAAGGCTTAACTCATAAAGAGCAGTTACACGATGCCCCGCACCAATATCGCCAGCATCTACTTTGTCGTTGTTAAAATCTTCGCGATTCAGCTGCCTGTTTTCGTAACCAATTAGGCGATACTCAGCAACTGCTTCAGGGTTAAACTCCACCTGTATTTTCACGTCTTTTGCGATAATTTGCATAGTCGCGTTTAGCTCATCCACCAACACTTTGCGCGCTTCATTGATGTTGTCAATGTAGGCATAGTTTCCATTACCTGCATCAGCAAGCTGTTCCATCAAATAGTCGTTATAATTACCTTGTCCAAACCCAAGCGTAGTAAGCGCAATGCCTTTGTCTTTTTTGACTTTGATTAGGTCTAGCAGCGCCTTTTGGTCGGTCATGCCTACATTAAAGTCACCGTCGGTAGCTAAAATGACGCGGTTAACGCCATCTTCTTTAAAGGCCTGCTCGGCTAAATTATATGCCTGTTGAATGCCTGCGCCGCCATTAGTTGAACCTCCAGCTTGTAGGGCATTTAAAGCCTGTGAGATTGCCGCGGTATTGTCACCCGCCGTGGGCTCAAGCACCACGCCTGAAGCGCCAGCATATACAACAATCGATACGCTGTCTTGGTTGGTAAGTTGGTTAGTGAGCATAAGCAATGAGCGCTTAAGTAAAGGCAGTTTATTTGCTTGATTCATCGAGCCTGATACGTCTAACAAAAACACCAAGTTGCGGGCGGTATTTGAACCATGCTCAGCTTCATAGCCTTTAAGCCCTATGCGCAACAAATGACGGTTGCTATCCCACGGCGCTATCGACAATGCAGTATTCACGCTAAACGGAGTGTCGGTATCAGTAGGTTGTGGGTAGTCATAATCAAAATAGTTAATAAACTCTTCTACTCTTACCGCATCCGCGGGTGGCAGCATGCCTTGCTTTAACATTCTGCGAGTATTGGTGTAGCTACCGGTGTCGACGTCTATCGAAAAGGTTGATACCGGGTTGGTTTCAACTTGCTTGACGCTATTTTCGGGAATGTTTTGGTAGTTCTCGCTATTGGTGTTTACGGGATTGAGGTAAGCGATACTCTCTTGCATTGTTGAAGGGAGGCTAACGCTGTGAGCTAGCGCGGGACGCGCTTGCATCGTAGATAAAGCTGAATTGCTGAAACGAGATTTTTGAACAGCCTGAGCCTCATGCATGGCAGTTTGCTGTTGATTTTTTAATTCTCTAGCGACGACGACCTGAGCTAGCTTATTGTGTGCTTTAGAGTCGTTACTGTCTTGCTCAGGTTGCTCGGAACCTTTTGCAGCGTCTTGTTCGGCGGTATTGTTGTTGCTACTTACACCATCGTCTTTGGTAGTGTTTGGGCCAACACAAGCAAACGATAGCAATACTGCTAGGCTAACTGCTGTAAGTTGTAGGGCTTTTTTAGATGTTGTTTGATGTACATTTTGCATAAGTCATCCTTATTTTTTAATGAAAAATAGTTCGTTTTTGCTGTCTCTATTTCTCAATAACGGATGACTTTTTAAAAAGGGCTTTTTATTTTCTGTTTATTTATCGGGCGCTGACGTATTCGTCGTAAGTACCTTGGAAATAAATCAGGTTTTGGTCTTTTATCTCAATGATTGACGAAGCCAGCGTAGACACAAACTCACGGTCGTGACTGACAAAAATCAAAGTACCATCAAAATTTTTGAGCGCCTTGTTAAGCGCTTCAATCGCTTCCATATCCATGTGGTTGGTTGGTTCGTCCATTATGATGACGTTTATCTCTTGCATCATAAGCTTGCCAAACAACAGTCGGTTTTTTTCACCGCCTGAACATACTTTTACGTCTTTTTCGATATCGTCGGCGCTAAATAATAAACGTCCTAATATTGCACGCACTGCAAGGTCGTCGTGTTTAGGTGTGCGCCACTGCGACATCCAATCGAATAGATTCATTGATTTGGCAAAATCATTGCTGACGTCTTGGGCAAGGTAACCAATGGCAGCGTTTTCAGACCACTTCACAATGCCTTTGTTAGCTTTAATCTCGTTAACCAAACAGCGCAACAAGGTCGTTTTGCCAGCACCGTTTTCGCCGATAACCGCAAGTTTAGCGCCCGCTTCTAAAAGAATATCGCCGCCTTTAAATAAACGTTCGCCGTCAAAACCATGCTCAACATCGTGAAGTTCAAGCGCTAATCGATGCAGTTTTTTATGTTGTTTGTAGGTGATATAGGGCGATTGCCTGCTCGAAGCAATAACATCATCGAGTTGAATTTTTTCCATTCTACGTGCACGCGAAGTCGCTTGTTTAGCTTTAGAGGCGTTAGCAGAGAAGCGATTTACAAAGCTTTGTAGTTCTTCTATTTCAGCTGTTTTCTTAGCGTTTTCGGAATGCAGTTGTTCTTGTGCTAAGGCTGCGGCTGCCATATAAGACTCATAGTTGCCTGGATAAATACGAAGTTCACCATAATCAATATCGGCCATATGCGTGCAAACTGCGTTTAAAAAGTGCCGGTCGTGCGACACTATAATCATGGTACATTTACGCTGGTTAAGCACGTCTTCTAACCACTTGATAGTAAATATGTCGAGGTTGTTAGTGGGTTCGTCGAGTAGCAATATATCGGGCTGTGAAAAAAGCGCTTGTGCGATAAGTACCCTAAGCTTTAAGCCAGGCGCCACTTCAGACATCAAACCAAAATGGTAGCTCTCGTCTATACCTGCTTCAATGAGTAGTTCTATTGCGCGGGTTTCTGCTGTGTAGCCGTCCATTTCGGCAAACTCAGATTCAAGGTCGGCTACTTTCATGCCGTCTTCTTCCGACATTTCTGGGAGGCTATAAATGCGGTCGCGCTCTTGTTTGACTTCCCACAAGTGCTGGTCGCCCATAATAACGGCGTCTACCACCGAGTATTCTTCAAAAGCAAATTGGTTTTGATTAAGCGTACCTAAGCGCTCACCTGGCGATACGGAAACGTTGCCTGAGGTTGGGGCTAGCTCACCGCTTAATATTTTCATAAAAGTTGATTTACCGCAGCCGTTTGCACCAATCAAGCCGTAGCGATTGCCGTTGCCAAATTTGGCCGATATATTTTCAAATAATGGCTTAGCGCCAAACTGCATGGTGATATTTGCGGTGGTAATCAAGGGTGTATCCTGTGCGCTTATAAACTAAATGAGGTGTTGCAAATAAAGCATAGATGCTTAATTCGCGCGCACTATACATGAAAGCGTCTGCGTATTAAAGGCGGACGCTTGTTATTGTTGGCTTCAGGGTATAAATAGCGGCAGATAAAAAGCAGCAGAAAAAAGCAGATCACCACATAAGGTCGTCTGGCACCACGTAATCAGCGTAGGGGTCATCTTCGGCAGGAATGTCTTCTTCGGCTGTTTTGTTTTCGATGATGACAGTCTCGTCTCGCATCTGAATCCTTTTGGCGACCGAGTTTGGTATGACAACATGCGTGTCTTCAAAACGGGCTACTGCGAGAATTCCTTTTACCAACTGCTCACGAATAAGCGGCTCAACATACAAAAACTTAATCACATTACCATCGGTAAAGTTGTATTTGAGGTCGCTTGGCTTTTGCTCTATTTTGTTCATTTGTATCAATTGCTTGATTTGCGCTTTTATCTCTTTGCTTAGCTTTTGTTCTTTTTGCTGCTGATTGAGTTCTTTAGCACGCTCTTGCTGTGCTTGTTTGCTTTGTTCTACGCTGGCTTTAACTTCTTTAGCCAAATCCCGCGATTTCTTGGAGCCTTTTTTGGTTTTTTGTAGCTTCTTCTTGTTAACTAAGCCAGCTTGCAGCATTTGCTCTTGCAGGGTAAGTTTTGCCATAGTGATGTTTTTTCTCAAATAAAGTCTAACAGAAGTTTACCTCTTGGCGCCCTTCAAATAAAGCGCAAAACGAGCTCAAGGTATCAAGTTATGATACTGAACGGATTGAACTTCGGTATTGGCCTGTTGCCCTAATAAAAGAATAGTTTTTATATTAACTCTCCATAGTGCTGAAAGATTGAAAGTGTTAAAATACGCAAGCGTTATCAGCGCGCAGCTCGCGAGAGATTTACAAAAATCCAGCGAATGACACGTCCTTGTGCGTGCTACTGCGTCCTTGCAGTGATAGTTATATTAGGTTAATGAGGCGGCGGTCGTAACTGTTCAAGAGGCCAGAATTGAATTGGCTTAATAAACTTGTCTCGTATGACGAAAAAGGATCTTAGTGAGCAACACATTTTTCAGCTTGTTTTTGATATCGACTTTACTTGTCGGGCTAGGCACGCTTAGTCACAATAGCCGCGCTCAAACTTTTGATATACAAGGTGTCTCCTCGGGTGAAATCAGAGACAACGTACAGCTATATTTAAAAGACGTAAACAAACCTGTGTCTGAGTTTGACTTGGACGACTACCGCGAAAAGCTCCATCAGCAGACTCAAGTGGCACTGCGCGCCTTTGCGCACTACGATGCAAGCGTTATTATTGCTCCTTTTACATACCAAGCAATTACCGCACAAGAGTCAAACACAAGTATACAAATCGACATAGAGCTCAGACCCAAAGCGCTGGTTAAGCTAGTGCAACTACAGCTTAATATCGAAAACGTCGATGCCATACCCCCAAAGCTTAGCGAGGTGATTGATAATATTCGCGCCATGCAAGGAAAAGCCATTGACCATAGCCGATATGAAAGTCTGAAAAGTCAGCTCAACACCTTTGCTCTGCTTTATGGCTATTTCGAGTTTAAATTTTTGTTGCACAAGCTCTTAATTGTGTCGAGCGACCTTGAAGCGGAGTCAACGGACAGAATAGAAACGGGCAATCTGAGCCCTCAAAGCCACACGCCGCAAAAGAAAGCCAGCAGCGGCATTGTACATTGGATAGTGAACTTAGGTCCTCGCTACAAATTTGGTGATCTATCTTTTTTAGAAGAAACGCGCGGCCAGTCTTTGGTGACTCGCGTTAAACCGTTTAAAAAAGGAGAGTACTTCGACCAAGGTAAGGTTGGCCAGCTATCGGCAGACATGATTGCGACAGGATACTTCGACAACGCCATCGCACGCCCCAATTCGAGTGAAGCGGTAGACAAACACGTGCCCATCGAAGTGATTATTACCCCTAAACCCAAAGACCTCTATAAATTTGGT
>CAZXTD010000067.1:0-3145 GCA_964643575.1 uncultured Glaciecola sp.
CCATGGCAATGATGTATCAAGAATGCTCTTTTAGACACGATGCAAAACCGCCTCGTGACTATATACTCTTTGGTTTAATACCTTGGGGGCGAGTCAGCTCTGCCTATGGCTATGCACAAGCTAAAACCATGACATGGGATGACTACAAGCGCGAAACAGGTGGCATGTTTGCTGACCGCGAAGACTTTGAAGACGCAATTGACTTTATGGGCTGGTTTATTAGCAAGACCCATCAAATTAATCGTGTTTCAAAATGGGACGCCCGTGCCCAATATTTGAATTATCACGAAGGGTGGGGCGGGTATAAACGCAATAGCTACAATAAAAAACAGTGGCTGGTACAAGTTGCCAAAAAAGTAGACGCACGTTCTAAACGCTATGCCGCTCAATTAAAAACATGTGAAGAAGACTTGAATAAAGGATGGTTTATGAGGTTGTTTTCTTAACTTTTATAAACTTTTCTATAGTACTTATTGATCTAGATTAATAAAAATACCCAAGCAGTATTTCAGCACAAATAAACCTTGATCGAGATCAGCAAAATATTCCTGCAAAGGACTATGCTTTAGTTATTGAAAAGGCCAAATGCCATGCCAGCAAACTGTTGTAAAGCATGCCATGGCCCACTGTTAACAAGTGCACATATTCATTGCACTTAAATACTAAAGCATGAAGAGGCAAATATTATGTTAGATTTACTATTATCAGATCCGGTTGCGTGGGGCTCAGTACTCGGTATAGGCGTTGTTTGTGCAATTTGCGGCTATTACGTGTATTACTTTATTCATAATGTTAACGAGAATAACTAGACTTTAAGCCTTCAACTTTTTTGTGTGTTTTAGCCCGAGAGAATTCATTGGTATTCGCTCGGGTTAATTTTTTACTTTACCGCGGAAAAGTCGTTCCCAATCAATACTAAAATACCTGCTTTACCGCCGTAAGCTTTTGGTGCTTGCACAAATCCTGCGACATCCGGATGCTGCACAAGCCAGTTTGGGATCTTTTGTTTCAGTATGCCATTGCCGTGCCCGTGTATAATATTAATGCATACACAATGGCTTTTCATGGCTTCATAAATAACAGCAATGAGTTCTTCTTTTGCTTGCTGTTTGGTTAAGCCATGTACGTCAAGTTCTATGTCTGGCGGAATAAGCCCCCGTTGTAATTGTTTAATCAAGTCTTTGCGTAAATGAAACTCGTCTTTTTTTTCAAGTGCTTGTATTGGGTTTGATACTGCCTGATGCTCGGTAATTATATTTGATATGTCACGCATGTATTTAAGTGCTTGATGTTCTGGCCAATGTGCTTCATATTCATCCGAAAGCGCCACGCTTGCATGTTGGCGATTCTTGTCTTGTGAATCCTTTTCATCCTTCATTTTATTAGCCAGTTTTTTGTCCCTCGTTTTTAACTCCCCCCGAGTAGGAATGTATTTATCGTGGGTAACAGGCTTTGCATCCGCAAAAAGAGATGAAAAGTTAAGCTCGTCTGGATTATTTTTACTCATTCGCTGATTTTTCAAAGCACTAAAGATGATTTTTCGATATTATACGCACAAATAAACAAAGTACGTAGCCTTAGCTAATTATACACCTATGACACCACAGCAAGATCATTCCCGATTTACGCAAAACGAGAGCACGGCGGCACAACTCAGCACTATTCTCGACTACATTCGTTATGCCGTGTCTGAGTTTAATCAGCATGATGTGTATTATGGGCATGGTTCAAGTAATGCATGGCAAGAAGCCCATTATTTAGTGCTAAGCGCATTGTCGTTGCCCCTTGACACAAGCGAAGCCGATACGGCAAAGCTTTATCCTTGTTCACTCACTGTTGAAGAGCGAACGCTTATTATTGAGTGGATACAAGTTCGTTGCGAGCAGGGGCTTCCTTTAGCTTACATTACCGGGCAAGCTTGGTTTGCCGGCATGCCATTTTATGTGGATGAACGTGTATTAGTACCGCGTTCACCTTTTGCTGAGCTTATTGATAAGCGCTTTAGTCCTTATTTGCACGGTAGTAAAACGGCCGCAGATAAAGCACCGCAGTCTATTCTAGACATGTGCACAGGCGGAGGGTGTATTGCTATTGCCCTTGCTCATACATTTGAAGAGGCTGTCGTTGATGCCGTTGATATAGACAGTGATGCGCTAGATGTCGCGGCTATTAATATTGCTCAATATCAGTTAGAAGAGCGCGTTTTTCCTATTCAGTCTGACTTGTTTACGAATTTAAGCGGTCAAAAGTACGACCTTATTGTGGTAAATCCGCCCTATGTTGACGCTGAAGATATGGCCGATCTACCGCGAGAATACCATCACGAACCAGAATTAGCCCTTGCATCAGGTGAAGATGGCCTAGATTTAAGCGTGCAAATTTTGCAACAAGCTTCAACTTACATGAGTGATGACGCTTGGTTGTTTATTGAAGTAGGAAACAGCGAAGTGAATACCGCTCAACGCTTCGGTAATTTACCCATAAAGTGGTGTGAGCTTAATCAAGGTGGCAGCGGCATTTTTGCCATTCATAAGTCGCAGTTAGACGCTCATACGCAGCAAATAGAAAATTTAGAATAAGGAATAACCATGTCGGGTAACACTTTCGGGAAGCTTTTTACCTTAACCACTTTTGGTGAAAGCCATGGCATTGCCATTGGCGGAGTGATTGACGGATGTCCAGCAGGGCTTGAGCTATGTGAAGAAGACTTACAAGGTGATTTAGACCGTCGTAAACCTGGTACATCAAAGTTCACAACTGCTCGCCGTGAAGACGATATGGTGAAAATACTCTCTGGCGTGTTTGAAGGTAAAACGACCGGTACGAGTATTGGTTTATTAATTAATAATATGGACCAACGCAGCCAAGACTACTCTAAAATTAAAGATAGTTTCAGGCCCGGCCATGCTGACTATACCTATCAACAAAAGTATGGAATGCGCGATTATCGTGGTGGTGGCCGCTCATCTGCTCGTGAAACCGCGATAAGAGTCGCGGGCGGTGGTATCGCTAAAAAGTATTTAAAACAAGCCTACGGCATCGAAATTAGAGCCTATATATCGCAGCTTGGTCCAATAGCTATAGACAAGGTCGACCACAATATAACAAACACCAACCCTTTCTTTTGCCCTGACGAGAGTAAACT
>CAZXTD010000067.1:3155-20064 GCA_964643575.1 uncultured Glaciecola sp.
AACTTGAGGCGCTAGAAGAATATATGCGCAACCTTAAAAAAGAAGGAAACTCTGTTGGCGCCAAAGTAAGCGTTTCAGCAACCAATGTACCCCTTGGCCTTGGCGAGCCAGTTTTTGATCGCTTAGATGCCGATATTGCCCACGCCATGATGGGCATTAACGCGGTGAAAGGTGTTGAGGTAGGTGACGGCTTTGATGTGGTTGAGCAAAAGGGCACCGATCACAGAGACCAAATGTCACCTGACGGGTTTCATACGAATCATGCTGGTGGTGTGCTTGGCGGTATTTCAACTGGGCAAGAGATTTTGGTGCATATGGCACTTAAGCCAACATCAAGCATTAGTATTTCTGGGCAAACCGTTGATGTAAATGGCGAGTCTGCTGAAATTATCACAAAAGGTAGGCATGACCCTTGTGTCGGTATTCGTGCGGTCCCCATTGCTGAGGCTATGCTGGCGCTTGTATTGATGGATCATTTGTTACGTCATCGCGGACAAAACAGTGATGTCAATTCAATCACCCCTCAAATTCCAGCTCAACGCCCTTAAAATCGAATGTTAGCAATGTTTATGCTACTCATTGGCGCTTGTCATGAGTAGCTTTCGTGATTAGTTCCTCTTTGGTCAATAAAATTGGCCGCTTGTTGTTGGGAGCAAAACGCACAGGCCCAATTGATAGCATAAGTAATCGATTCGTTCTATCGCTCACTCACTTCTTATATTTCAGTGTATTGGGTATCTTTGTGCCTTATGTCGGCGTTTATTTAGACTTCCGAGGTTTTAGTTCGTCACAAATTGGCATACTCCTAGCTTTTGTTGCGGCGTCTCGTATATTTGGTCCTGGCTTATGGGCAAACATTGCAGACAAAAGCGGTAAGGTAGGGGAGGTCTTGCGACTGGGTTGTCTGCTTGCCTTTTTGGTGTTTATCGGCATATTTTGGGTCGATGAATTTTGGCTGCTCACCCTAATATTCAGCTTGATGATGATGTTTTGGACTGCCGTTTTACCACAGCTTGAAGTCACTACGGTAATCGCCACCATTAACACCAAAGGCGGCTATGGTAAATTGCGTTTATGGGGCAGTATAGGGTTTATTGTTTGCAGCATTGGCGTTGGCGCCTTAATCGATATATTTGATGTGCCAGTGGTATTAATTGCAAGCTTAATGAGCCTTGCACTGTTATACATGGCCAGCTTGTTTGTGCTAACCCCGACTGCTACTCCCGACGCTAAAACCGCTGAAAGCGGCGATTTGAAAAAAGCCCTAAATTTTGTTTTTATCATTTTTTTAATTGCTAATATGCTTTTGCAAGTAAGCTTTGGCGCCTACTATAACTTCTTTGCTTTATATATGAATGACCTCGGTTATTCTGGTTTAAATACAGGGGTATTTATTGCTGTAGGCGTTGTTGCCGAAGTTTTTATCTTCATTTTTGCGGCGCGTTTACTCAGAAACTTTAATATCATGAACATGCTTGCTTTTAGCATTTTGCTCACCGCGCTTCGATGGTGGGTTTTAGGGAACTTTGCTGAGTACTCGGCCTTAATTGTGCTCAGCCAAATCATACATGCTTTAAGTTTTGGCCTGACACACACGGCCTCTGTTTACTTTTTATCGCAATATTTTTCAAAAAGTTTTCAAAGCCGAGCACAAGCATTATATGTGTCTATTGCCTTTGGAGTAGGTGGTGCCTCTGGCAGTTTGATGTCTGGCATATTTTGGCAAGATGGGGAAGGCGCCCTAATGAGTTTTAATGTATCAGCCATTATTGCGTTTATCGCTGGGTTAATGTTGGCAGTGTTAAGTCTTTATTTGGTTAATAATAAGCACAAACATGCCGATAACTAAAGCAATGTTATGTTGCTTATTTCTACGTGATAAAAGGTAAACGATTTGGTCAAGCTATCCCGTTTATACATTTCTAGGTTCTTTAACACTCGCTTGAATACCTCGTTTGGTGTAAAGCGTTTTTGGCCAATTTGTGCATGCTCAGCGGCGAGTCTCTTATTTATGACTTTTGCACCAAGTCTGCAAGCACAAGAGGGCAGCAATATCTGGATAGGTAAACTGAATATTGAAAGCAGAGCGCCTATCAATCAACTGTTTCAGCTGACCAAAACGCCAACATACTCCAATCAACCCTACTTTTTTGATAGCGCTCGTTTATATTATACTCAACAACATGGTGAGGGCGATAATCTGCAAACAGATATTCATCTGTTTGATCTAATCACCGGTAAAGATACAAATTTGACGCAATCGCCTACAAGCGAATATTCAGCAACGCCTGTACCAGGTAAAGCAGCAATGTCGGTAATTCGGGTAAATTCGCAAGGTAAACAAGAACTTTGGGAGTTTGATTTACAAGGTAACCCTGAACAACACTTATTTCCTGGTATCGAACCGGTAGGTTATCAGTTATGGACAGGCCCACAAACTCTATTACTTTATGTGTTGGGCGCGCCGCAAACATTGCGCAGCGTAGATATGAATGACGTAAAAACGGGTGAAATTGGACAAACTCAGCCAGTATATGAAGGCCTTATTCATGACCGATTTATTGGGGCAAGCTTAAATCGCTATAAAAAGAGTTCTCGTTATTTGTACTCTAAAAACTATGACACAATAGATTACTCGGTATATGAAAAAGACCCTTTACTTATCGATATCGAGCAAGGGAATTGGTTGTATGCTTTTAATTCTGGTACTAATAAAATAAGTCGAGTAGCGAAGCTACCTGATAAAAGTCAATATTTTGCTATTACTCCCTCGGGCTATGCCATTACCAGCGATGGAGAGGACGTATTGAGTCTTAGACTAGTAGTGAATACTGAAGAAAAACTGATACCCATTGATGACTGGAAACCTATAAAAATTCCAGAGCCATCTTGTCAGAAGGGCGTTAGTCGAATAAATATATCTTTAGACGGCAGCATGATTGCTTTAGTTTGCCCGGCTATTGAAAAAGGCCTTGACGGTAATTCTAAAAGTTAAAACGACGTTTTTCGAAGACAAAAAAAAGCACCTTGTAATTATACAGGTGCTTTTGAACGTCTAGTGCAGCTAACTGAAACTAACTAGCTGATAATCAGTCACTATCTCGTTATTCTCAAAAGAGCTATGCTGCAAAGTTATCTGCGACAAAGTCCCAGTTTGCAAGTGCCCAAAAACCTTCAAGGTAGTTCGGACGTACGTTGCGGTAGTCAATGTAATAAGCGTGTTCCCACAAGTCTACAGTTAGCAAAGCGGTAACGCCTGCTTCGGTAATTGGTGTTCCTGCGTTGCTGGTGTTAACAATATCTAAACTACCGTCAGCATTTTTCACTAACCATGTCCAGCTTGCGCCAAAGTTGTTAACTGCTTTATCGTTAAAAGCGGCTTTGAATTCAGCAAAAGAACCCCATTTGGCGTTAATTGCATCAGCAAGGCTGCCACTTGGCTCGCCGCCACCATTTGGGCTTAGGCTGTTCCAATAAAAAGTGTGGTTCCAAATTTGTGCTGCGTTATTGAACACGCCGCCATCACTATTTTTAACGATTTCTTCCAACGATTTGCCAGCGTAATCTGTGCCTTCGATTAAACCGTTTAGCTTAGTCACGTATGTTGCGTGATGCTTGCCATGATGGTAATCAAGCGTTTCTGCAGAAATATGCGGTTCTAGTGCTGTTTTTTCGTAAGGTAGTGCTGGTAATTCAAAAGCCATGTGTTATCTCCATGTATGTTGTTTATGTTACCCCTCCTAAATAGGGGCAAAAATGAAAAGTTAAAGGTCAGAATAGATTTTTGTGAATTTACTTTTCGGTAGTGGCATTTTTGCTGCAGATGCGCCTTAGGCGCAAAGACACCGAAAACAGAATAATTAAATATGTTATATAGTTCTTTTTTTTCAGCAAACCAGATCATAATTAGCGCTTAATTAGTATAAAAAACATTGAATTTGAACATTGCGCGCCAAAGCAAGATTGAAATCAAGGTTTTAATCCCAATTTACACACTACTATCGGGTGCTTACAGCAGCGTTTTAGGAAAATGTTTTCTCTACATAGGTGGCATTTGCTATTATGCAGCATAACAAACCTTAAACTTTTCACTTATTAAATGGTTATTAAAAATGGAATCAAGCGAAACTATCGACAAAATCAAGCAGCAAATCAGCGAAAACCCTATACTTTTATACATGAAAGGCTCGCCAAAGCTTCCATCTTGCGGATTTTCATCACAGGCCTCTCAAGCGTTAATGGCTTGTAACGAACAGTTTGCTTATGTGGATATATTGCAAAACCCAGACATACGCGCAGAGTTACCTAAGTATGCCGACTGGCCCACTTTTCCACAGTTATGGGTAGACGGCGAACTGGTTGGTGGTTGTGACATTATTATGGAGATGTTTCAACAAGGTGAACTGCAAGAGTTGATAAAAGAATCTGCAGAAAAGACCAAAGCAGAATAATTAAATTTAGTGCTAAAAAAAGCTTGTTGATAACAAGCTTTTTTTTTGAATAAAATTTGATTGAATTGATGAGTAGGATAGTCGAGCAAAGATGGAAATTAAACAGCCCAATAGGCTAATGAGAAACTTTGCAGTTATTAACCTACATCCTTAAACAGGCTATCGTCGACAATAGTTTCGTCAATAATTGTCTGCGCCATTTGTACACAAGTACCGCAACTTTTACCCACTAGCAATGAGTGTTTTAGTTCACGCATGTTTCCGACACCGTCTTCTCTAACGGCTTTCTCAATTTGCTTATCGGTAACTCCGTGGCACACACATACAAACATAAAATACTCTCTGTAATCTCATTGCAAATGATAATAATTGTTATTTAGATTAAATACAAGTATTTTATCGGCAAATAGTGCTCAAATTTTAGCTGTTTTTACAAAGAATCTTCGAATAAGACTATTGCTCAGCGAGAGGCCAACCACCAAGTGACTGATAACGGTTGAGCATGTAACAAAAAAGCTCCGCCGTTTTTTGGGTATCATATAAGGCGCTATGTGCTTCTGATTGTTTGAATGAAATATTTGCCGCTTCGCAGGCTTTTACCAAAACGGTTTGTCCTAAACTCATTGCCGCTAAAGACGTCGTATCAAATGAAACAAAAGGGTGAAAAGGCGTACGCTTAATCGAGTGACGAGCAATAGCCGCATTGACAAAGCTTTGATCAAAGGTCGCATTGTGCGCAACAATAACGCTACGTTGGCAGTCGAACTCTTTCTGTTTCTTGCGTACAAATTTACACAGTTCTTTAATAACTACGTCCTCGGCTTTTGCACCTCGTAATGCGCAGAAGGGGTCAATACCGTTAAACTCAATGGCTGCTTTTTCGATATTTGCATCTTCAAAAGGTACGACGTGTTCATGAAATGTAGCATCAGGATGTAATAGCCCGTTTTCATCCATAGACAAGGTAATTGCTGCAATTTCCAAAAGCGCATCAGTTTGTGCATTAAAGCCCGCGGTTTCAACGTCTATGATGACCGGAAAATATCCTCTAAATCTATGCTGTAGCGCTGTCAATGTTATCCCACTTTTAATAATTTTTACGTTCGACAATAGTATGCAGTAGATAAACGATGTTGGCTAAACCTTTTCTAAAAAAAGTCGATAAGCTATTACAATTCGAACATTTTATGGTTAGGTGTCGTGCGTCATATTATTACAGCACTTTTGTGCGTTTGTATTATTACTATCTCATCAACAAGCCGCGCAAATATTAGGCATTACGGTGTTGATGTTGAATCATCTGCATGGAAAATTAGTCAACAGACACGACTAATATGTGAGCTTGAGCACCCGATCCCCGGATACGGCACGGCAAGCTTTACAACCGAAGCCTCAAAACAGCTCAATCTTGAGTTTAATCTCGACATGCTCCGCTTACCAAATAAATATGATAGTGCTGATGTTTATTCTATGCCACCAAAGTGGATGATTGGTGCAATGCAGCGCAAAATAGGGCGCATGGACATACGCAAACAATACGACGGCGACTTGGGTCAGACAATTGCTTGGGAAATGCTAACCGAACTTGAAAAAGGCTTTTGGCCGACTATTTTCTATCAAGACTGGCTCAATAGTAATGACTCTGTTGCGGTTGCGCTTAATTCGAGCAATTTCAAACCTGAATATGAAGCCTTTAATCAGTGTTTAAGTAACCTTTTACCCTTTAGTTTTGACGATATTGCCTATACGGTGCTTTCATATAAAAAAGATAGCGAGGAGTTGACTGAGTATTCTCAACGTCGTCTGGATATGATTGGGGATTACCTAAAAGAAGATTTAGCACTGTCGCTAGTGCTTGTAGATGCATATTCAGATAGTTTAGGTGCAGAATGGCTCAACGAACAACTGTCGATCACGCGTGCTACTCAAATAAAAGACTTTTTTGCTGGTATGGGCGTTGATAGTGAACGTATTGAAATCACCGGTCATGGTGAAAAACGCCACGCTAGTCCTAATGACGATGTGTCTGACCGTGAAAAGAACCGCAGAGTTGTCATTAGAATGAGCAAGTCTTAGAAACTCGTCATTATCTAAGTTTTATAAACTCGAGGCTTCTTGGCTTATTTTATCTGCATGTAGGGCATGATTTGATCTGTAAAAATACCGTCTATACCTTGTTCTTTTAATATTTCAAAAATGGCTTTAGTATCTAAACTGGCTGCATTGTTTACATCTGCTCTGAGCGTGTAAGGGTGTACTAATAAACCTTTTTGCTTCGCTCTAGATATAAGACCGGTTAGCCTGTCAGTAATTTCTATCGTCTTGCTAGTTGTATTAACATCCAGCACTTGAGGTATCCAAGGCCCAATGCCTTGCGCATAGTTAGCAATATCTTTAAGGCCTTCATCACTTTTTAAAAATGTATAGTCGGCTGATGAAATAGACCAGCTATTTTCACCCATTAGCTGTATCAAATTAACATCAATCCCTAATTGATTATTTAAGCGTTTGAGTGCGACAGGGTCAAATGATTGTACAAAAACGTTGCTCGTTTTATTGTTCAAGCCAAGTGCTTTTATCTTATTGGCAAAAGCTAAGGTAATATCTTTACCTTGTTCTTTGTGCCATTGAGGCGATTTGATTTCTGGGTATATTCCTGTATCTCTGTTGAGCTGCCGGTTAAGTTCGCGAATTAATTCTACGTGTTCGTCAAAAGTACTGATGGCGAAATGTGCACTGCCCGAATAGCGTGACGCATATACTTGTTCAGACCTGTCATCCTTGCGTTCATGCATAGAAAGCGCCCTTAATTCAGCCAATGTGAAATCAATCACATAATACTTTCCGTCATTCCGATTTCTCTGTGGATAGATCTCTTCAACATTAGTGGTATTTTCTAAGTAAACATCATGAAGCACAACCAACTTATCGTCTCTAGTTATGACTAAGTCTTGTTCAATATAATCAGCTCCTTGCATAAAAGCCATTACCGCAGCTTCTTTTGTGTTCTCGGGTAAATAGCCCGACGCGCCTCGGTGAGCAATGATATCGATTGCGTTTGAGCTACCAATAGAAGCAATATATAGATGGAGGAAAAATAGGAATTTTGCCATTTTCATGAGTAAATTTTAATATCGAGCACCATTTGCTACTAGCTAGATTTATAAATAAGCAGCTTAAACGAGAAATATGACAAAAAAGTGTCGCATAATTTTGTTTTCAAATTAAAACACAAATATTGCTAGCGTACTAAGTGGCATAGAACTAATAAATGTGTAAGATATATCCAAAAGTATATTTAGAACCTCGATGCTGAAAAATGTAAACAAGACGCATGAAAAACTGCGAGCGCATACACAAAAGGCGCATGCTGACCTAGACCAACTAGCGTGTTTCAGGGTACTTTTGTCTCGCGAATTAACGGTAAACGACTATGCTTCATGTATCAAGGCATTAGGGGAGTGGTTTTATCAGTATGAGACGCATATACAAAAAACTTTTTCACAACTAAAACAACTCAACCATGTTGTTCCAAAAACAAATTTGATTGACAAGGACTTAAATAAACTCGATGCAAGCCCTTGCCGCAAAACGTCTTTACAGCCCTTAGCACCCGATCTACATAATTTCCATTTTTGCTTAGGCATTGTTTATGTTATTGAAGGTTCTACACTAGGTGGCAAAGTTATTGCACCATCAATTAAAAAAAATCTTGGACTGAAAAATGTGACGCAATATTACGATTGTTATGGTCAGCAAAAACTCATGAACTTTAGTAACACGCTAGCGTTCATTGATTCGTTCGTTTCACACGATACTCAACTTGACTCAACATTCCGCGGTGCGCAATTTGCCTTTGCCGACCTTAAGCAATGGATGCAGTGTCGGGCGCAGCAATCAGTAATAGTGGCTTAGCAATGGATTTATCAAGAATAATTGCGTCGTGTATTGCGCTGTTGAGTGGCATTATTTTTGCGATTTACCCGTCGGCTATTCCGTGGCCCCTAATGGTTGTGTTGTGCAGCCTATCAATTGCTTTAGCCGTGTTTTTATTTATTGACAAGAAGAATTCGGATGAACAACAAGAATCAGTTAATCATGAGCAGATATTAGCAAAAGAAAAAACGGACTATCTAGCCAAAGTTAGCCACGACTTGAGAACGCCCTTACATGGCATAACGGGTCTATTGCAAACTATTCAAGCAGAGCAATTAAGTCCTAAAGTCAGACGCTACATCGAACAAATGCATGTTTCGTCAAACATGTTACTCAATGTAATATCTGAGGTAATCGACTTATCGCATTTTCAAGAAAACGAAATAGAAGTTCGGTCTGAATCTTTTAAGTTGGTCAATTTATGTGAAGACATTATTCGAATGTTTACTCAAACTGCAAATGCTCAAGATGTTGATTTGCAATTACAGTTCGATTCGAGGCTCTTAAACGATTATGTAGTGTCTGATCAGCAACGACTCTACCAGGTTTTGAATAATCTAATGGGAAACGCCTTTAAATTTACCGATAAGGGCCGCGTGAGCCTATGGGTAATTTTTAGAAACAGAAATATTGAAGAAATAGAAGTCAGGTTTATTGTCGCAGATACAGGCATAGGGCTTGAGCAAAAAGACGCCGACAAGGTGTTTGATTCATTTTATCAAGTCAAGGATTCTCAGGATGGCAGGACTCAGGGCTCAGGTTTAGGCTTAAAAATAACAAACGAATTAGTATCTTTATTGGGTGGGCAAATTAAACTCACCAGTAAGCGTAATTTTGGTAGTCAGTTTCAATTTGATTTAGTGTTTAAACGTAGCTCTAATAACAGCGGTGAGCCAGCTTATCGATTTAATGAAAAACTAAATGCAATGGTGGTATTAGTGTCTCCTAAGGGTACAGCCACAGAGTCTATTTTACTGTGCCTTGACAATCTTAATATTCATTACGAGCATTTTGAAAATTGTCATCAGCTCAAAGCATCGAGCGGTTTGCCCAGAAACAAAGTATTGATAATTGATTTTGATACGCTCGATAATTTTGAACAGGCTGAAAATGCATCGCAAGCTTATTTAAAAACGTCCAGGTACTTGCTTGTTTCCGATAAACAAATACGAGATTTTTCGAATTGGAATCTACTTTTTAAGCCGTTTCTACCCAGCGATATTTTAAACCTTTGCATTTCATCTAAGTTGCTGACGCCGATTGTCTCGGTAAGTGACGATAAATTAGACTTTGTTGCGCTTATCAAAGAGTACGTAAGCGACAAGCCGCCCCTGACTTTAATGATTGCGGACGATATCGAACTCAATCAAGTTGTGCTCTCTGAACTTTTGAAACAGCTTGGTTTTGTCAATTTTTTATTTGCTGACAATGGTCAAAAAGCGGTAGAAATTGCTACCAAGGAGCAAGTTGATGTTATTTTTATGGACGTTAATATGCCTATAATGGGCGGAATGGAGGCGAGTAAAATTCTCAGAGAACAATCGTTTACTGGCAATATAATCGGCGTGACGGCGGCGGTTGAAAGTGAATTAGCAAATGAAGGCGCAATGCATATGGACTGCATGGCCAGTAAGCCAATAACGCTTGATAAGTTATCCAAGTACCTTTATGAAACGCTCGCCGGCGAGAATTTAGATAACAACACTAAAGAAGCACTAAAACAACGTTTGGATAAGTGTGCACAGAATTCATCGAAAGAGCTGCCAATATGTATATTAATAGCGTGTTCGAGTGAAGGCACAAAAGCACAATTATTAAATGTTTTGAAGTTGTCGTCGGTGTATAAAATTTCGTTTGTCAAGGCGCCTAGTGATATTGCGCTGGCGCTACAAAAATTACCTTATCACATGCTTATTGTCGATACTGATTTACCCAATTTGGATATGAGTATACTGACCCAAGAACTTAATAGTAAGCGTTTGCAATTGCCAATGGTTTCATTGCTTAATAAAAGCATTCAAAAGGCGGCTGAATGGACAACACTCTTTACTAGTATAGATAAGCCCTTAAGTCATGCGGATATTGTTGAAGTTATAGAACAAAAGCTCGTGCGTGATGCTGAAATAGAACATTTATCTCGCAAAACTAAACTTCACAACAAAACCGCTTCATCAAACAGAGCACCGTTACAATGAATAACAATGTAGACCTCACAAATTGCGATAAAGAACCCATCCATAAATTGGGTAAAGTGCAACAATATGGAGGCTTGTTAGGCTTATCTGAAAACTGGCAAATAGTATTCTGCTCGCACAATATTGAAAAATTCTCCAAATGGACAAGCGATGATTGTTTAGGCAAAGCAGCTGAGCAAATACTATTACCAGAGACGATTGCTAAGTGCAAGGAAGCTATCGCAAGCAATGCGGACTCCGACCAAACGCAGCGTTTATTTGGCGAGTATGTTTTTAGCCGAAACGAATTTTACGATCTGAGTATCCACTTATCAGGTGATATTATTGTTATCGAGTTTGAACATCATCAACCGCTAGTTAACAAAAACTCCCTTTCAAATGTGCGTTCTAGATTGAGGCAGCTTTCTCAAACAGATAATTTAGATAGCTTTTTTATGCATGCCTGTGACGCAATTAGTAATTTAACTGGCTTTGATAGAATAATGCTATATCGTTTCCACAACGATGGGTCAGGAGAAGTCATTGCTGAAAACGTGCTTAACGATATGGACAGCTTCTTAGGACTGCGTTATCCGGCATCTGACATCCCACAGCAAGCGCGAAAGCTATATGTACGAAATTTAACGCGGCTTATTGAAGACGTGAATGCAGAAACCGTCGATATTGATTCAAAGATGTTTTCGTCGGGAGAAGAACTCGATCTTTCTATGGGGACCTTGCGAGCGGTTTCTCCTATTCACATAGAGTACTTAAAAAATATGGGCGTTGGGGCGAGTTTCTCGCTCAGCATAATAGTCGATGGCGAACTGTGGGGCTTATTTGCGTGTCATCACAACAGCGCACAATACATCTCTTTAGAAATGCGGTCGATTATCGAAGTATATGGTGAAGTCTTTTCACTTGAACTCACGTCAAGACTCAGAAACCTAAGCCTAGCCAACACAGAAAGCGCTAAAAGCTTGCATGTAAAAATGATGTCGAGCTTGAATAGCGATGCAAGTATTTTGACTAACCTTGAGCCATATATGCAGAGTCTGCAGCGGCTAATCCCCTGTGATACGGCGGTTTTATGGGTCGAAAATAAGCTGGCTAAAGCTGGGTCGCCAATTAGTAATGAAGACGCTCAGCTACTTATATCCAAACTTAATGACTCGTCTTCTGCCGATATAATATGTACTGATAATCTAAAAGGTTATTTTGGAGAAAGCATTACGGTAAGCGATAGGTTTTCTGGTTTATTAGCGGTACCTATTTCACGCTTTCCTAAAGATTTCTTAGTATTTTTACGCAAAGAAGAAACGCAATCCATCAACTGGGCAGGTAATCCTGAAAAGCCGGTCGATTTGGGCCCCAACGGAATACGCTTGACCCCACGCAAGAGCTTTTCTGCATGGCAAGAAATACGCAGGGGGTACAGCGCACCCTGGTTGCAACAGGAAATCGGACTTGCTCAAGCATTAAAACAAATGTTGCTAGAAGTTGTTGTCCGAAACATCGATGAGCGTGAGCGACTTAACCAGCAAAGCCAGCAACAACAAGATGTTCTGGTAAGCGAGTTAAACCATAGGGTACGTAATATTTTGGGTTTAATCAGTTCGGTGGTTGCGAAAACAGCTACTGGGGCAAACGATGTAACTGAATTTAAAGACGTTTTAGGTGGCCGAATAAATTCAATTGCTGAAGCGCAGAACCACTTAACCGAGCGCAATTGGAGCCATGCACCTTTAACAAAACTTTTTTCTGTGGAGCTTTCTGCTTATATCACTGAACGTATATCTAACGTGAGTGTAGGGGGGCCAGAGGTATATCTTGAACCAAAAGCCTACACAACACTCACATTAGTAGTGCACGAACTTGTGACTAATGCACTTAAGCACGGTGCGCTTTTAAATGACCGCGGCACACTGAACATAGAATGGGAACTCAATGCAGATAATGAGCTAGCAATTAAATGGCAAGAATACGGTTATGATAATCAACCCAGCCTTCAAAAAGGTTTTGGTACCGTGATTATCGAGCGCTCCATTCCTTTTGATTTAAATGGCAGTTCAAATGTCGAACATCATGCCAGTGGCATGAACGTAGTGATGATTATTCCGAGTAAGTATATATATTTAACACCGTCTAAATCCTCCAGCAGCATGAGTAAAAAAGCGCCAGTACAAGTTAAGTCTCAGCAACAGTCCAGTGGCATAAAAACAGCATTGGTGCTAGAAGATAATATGATTATTGCGTTAGACGTTGAAGACACGCTGCTTGAGAACGCTGTCGAAAAAGTAATTATGGCAAGTAACACGGTAGAAGCAGCAGCAATTATTAAGAACAATGCCATCGATTTTGCAGTATTGGATGTAAATTTGGGCGGTGAAAACAGCTATTCAATTGGCGAGCTCTGCCAGAAAATGGGGATCCCTTTTGTTTTTGTGACGGGCTATAACGAGCTGCAAGGCGTAAAAGACAATGGCTTTGAAGATGCCACTTTGTTGTTGAAACCAGTCAAATCCGCCGAACTTTTGAAATGTTTGAATGAGGCATAAAAGCCTCGAAGCTTAATTGAATATTAACGAAACACTTAGCAGTTTTATCTTACTCATCCCATTTTGGTGAAAAATCAGGTGATGCTTGTCTATCATTGCAATCCAACGCAGCCAACTTATTCATGTCATCTTGGTCGAGTAACAACTGCAGCCCTTTCATGTTTGTTACCATATTGTGTTGCTTAGTCGACGAAGGAATTGCAGCTATGTCTCTTTGCTTAAGCCAGGCAATCACGACCTCAGGCGCCGTGCATTGGTGTCTCTTTGCGAGCTCATTAACTGTTTTGTCTTCTAATACTTTACCGACGGCAAATGGCATGTAAGCTGTCACACCAATATTGTTTGCTTTACAAAAATCGACAACTTTATTGTTTTGCAAATAGGGATGTATTTCTATTTGATTAGTAAATAAACTTCCTTTTGGTAGAACGAGTAAGGCCTGTTTTAATTGAGAAATATTGAAGTTAGATACACCAATATTTCGAGCTAAACCGATTTGCTTTGCTTCGTTCAAGTTAATAAGCGCTTGTTCTAGTGTGGTTCCTTGTACAGGAGCAGGCCAATGAATTAATAGTAAGTCGACATAATCCATTCTCAGCTTGCTTAAACTTAATTTGACACTATCGATAAATTTGTCTTCTGCCAAATTATCATTCCATACTTTTGTTGTAATAAATAGTGATGATCGGTCGATATGGCTTTCGGCAATCGCATGACCAACTTCGCTTTCATTTTCATATATTTGTGCAGTGTCTATATGGCGATAACCAGATTCCAATGCGTATTTTACTGACTGAAACGCAACATCATCTTGCAATCTAAAAGTACCAAAACCTAATTGAGGAAATTTCATTATTTTGTAGCGTCCTATGTTTTATTGTTTATTGGGTTATTTTGGCTTATCTAATGGATAAGAAAAACTAGGTAAACGCTAAAACACTGTTTTCATATGGAAACAATATAGCTATAGTTTCCATATGAGTGATTTTTGGATGAAAATAGAATGCAGTTGGAACGGTTAAAGTTATTTGCGGAGCTAGTGAAAAAAGGCAGTTTTACGCGCACGGCAGAACACCTAGGTATTTCAAAAGCGCACTTATCAAAACAAATCAAAGTATTGGAGACGGAGTTACAAACGCTATTGATCATTCGCAATACAAGAACAATGCGATTAACTTCTGCAGGTGAAAATCTATTTGAACATGCAAATAAACTCACCACATTTTGGCACGATAGCAAACAGCTTTTAGCAAGCTCCAAAAGTTCATTGGCAGGAGAGGTTAGATTCACTGCGCCAACAGGCTTGTTAAACTATAAGATTTTACCCATGTTAAATCGAGTTTCGCAGCAATATCCAGATATTAGTATTAAAGCTGAAACAGGAAACAAAACTCATAATTTAGTGTCAAATCCATACGATTTTGCAGTTAGGATAATAAATACGCCACCACAAGAAATGGTTGCTAAAAAACTCACCACCGTAAAATATGTTTGCTGTGCAACGCCTGAATATCTGTCTTTAAACGGTACGCCGTGCCATCCAAGAGAACTCAAAAACCACACTTGTATTGCATTATCCTATTGGAAAAATTGGCTGTTTAAGGAAGGACAAAATGAATATGTAATGCAAGTTTCGGCTAGATACCAATTTTCTGACAATGAAGTCGTAAAACGAGCTGCGCTATCTTCAATGGGTATCTGTCGATTACCCGAGTATATGCTTACTAATGAGTCTACCAAAGGTTCATTAATCCCTTTGTTTCAAAATATAGAATCTGAACAAAGGAATGTTTATCTATTATATCCTCAATCTTTCACGCGACCTGAAAGAGTCAATATAATAATGAGATTGATATTGGATAGATTTAACGAAAAGGAAACCTAATTATTTTATTCAGTGTTTTGTTTAAACAACAAACTCCTGAATAAAATAATTGCTGGCAACTCTGTAAAACCCTGTGCACCCTTTTACAGCCTAAACTACTGCTTGGTAGCCGTCCATGTTGCTACAAACTCTCGCTCAATTGCATGGGTGCTTCCATAAAGCATATCGCCATCTAAATAAAAGGTACTGTTATAGCTGCCGCTATTATCTGAAGAAACGAGTGCTACAGTGGTCTTATTTGCCTGTCTATTTATAACACCGTTCTGCATTTTCACACCGTCTCGATAAAACTCGCCGTAGACTCTTCCTTTTTCAATTTTATTAATGCTCATTTTGGCAAAATTATTGTCGTCAGGGTTATTGGGGGTCATATCTAACTTCCACTCGCCGATTAACAGGGTGTCCTTTTGTGCTTCAGAACCAGCCGCTGCGTGATTAAAGGCAGTTAAAATATATAAACAAGTGACAAAAGTGATTAATTTCATTTTAAAACTCTATGTAAATTTAAAGAACATCTAATTTACGTTTAGTGATGTCGAATTTCGTCTCAATTAGATAATTGAAACAAATTAATAGTCGCAATTGTGTAAATGAAACCAACAGCTTATTTGTTATTTGATGCTAGTTTTATGTCGGCACTCTTTCTTAATTCGTTCGGCGAAATTCCTAATTGCTTATTTACAGAGCGGTTAAATGACGATTTAGAATTAAAGCCAGCCTCAAATGCTAGGGTTAATAGGTTGTGTTTACGTTTTTCTGGTTTTAATAGTAAGGACTGTACTTCAGCGATTCTACAGGCATTCACATAATCATTAAATTTGGTTTGTAAAACCTCGTTAAGCGCTTGGGTAAGTATATAAGGTTTAATGTGTAATATATCGGCAGTCTTATTTAGGCTTAAGTTTGGGTCCTTAAACACTTGCTTGTCTCGCATTATACCTTGCAAATCATTAATTACCTGCTCGAGCTGAGCCAAGCGCTTCGGATCTAAGGGTTTAGTGTAGGTTATGTCTGTGCTGTCCTTGCGCCTAAATCCTTCAATACCAATCCAATATGTCATTAATGAAATACCAATAAAAAACGGGTAATAGTAAAAGCGAGTGAAGTAAAAATAATAATCTTCAGTCGTTAGTTTAATAAACAACATGTCAGTGATTAGGACTAAAAATACAAGCGAAAAATAAATTTTAAAGGACCTTATTATTCGTTTGAGCCAGTTTAATCTGACTTCACCTAGTACAACATTTTTATGCGGTGCACTTAAATATTTTTCGGCTTGGTGAGCATACGACACAATAAGAACGCTGGCTACGATATAGATCGTAGGTTGATTCATCCACACCCAATACCCCCAATAGCCAGCCCAAGATAAGCTTTCTTTTGTCCCGTCCCAATACAGATTTTGTATTCTTACAAACACACTGAAAATAACTTGAAACAAGATTGGCAAGGCATGCACTAAATGTGTTGGTTTGAGTTGAAAACTTTGATGGGTTTGCGCATAAACATATCCATATAAAAGTGCACCATGAATCCAACTAAGGTCGAGCATGAGATAGTACCAAGTATCATAGTAACCTATCCCGAACAAACGCATTATTTGCACTAAAAGGCGGTATGAAAACAGTATGAGTAGTGCCGCTAAGAAGCGATTGGCCGTTTTATTAAAACTTGACGACTGCAAAAGGATAGCGCCAAACACAAAGCCTTGGATTGCTCCTATTGATAATACAATCACTATCAGAATGTCTGTCGTTTCCATTCAAGAGTATCTTAAAAACCAAAACTAATGACAAACAATGGTACACATCTTTTAGTAAAGGTAAATGCCGTTTACTTACTCAATTTTTTCTTTAAATTCACACAAGTCTTCAATGATACATGAGCCACAGCGTGGTTTGCGTG